>JACVCQ010000213.1 GCA_016741945.1 Chitinophagaceae bacterium | reverse complement strand
ACCCTATTTTTTTTGAAGCAATAAAACAAGCATAGGCTGTTCACTTAATATTAGGTCTAAACCGATACCACGTAATGCATTAACGACTGATTCTCTATCATAAATAATTGCATCAAATAATAGATCAATTGGAAAGTCTATCCCAGTAGCGTCAATTAATGGATAATCATCTTGTCTTGAAAACATTAGTAGGTCAATTACAGTTGAGATATTTACTTTCTGGTAATCGATACTTGTATAACTTTCAGAATATTTTTTATTCTGATACTTACTTTTTAATCTTGCTTTCGAATCCGGAATTGCGATAAGCTTCCAGCAAGGCATTTTACGGCTAACGACCGTAGCCGTATAATCGAAATAAGTTTCTAAATCATTTCGTATTGCTCGACGCAGTAACAAATTACCAGAATCAGGCAGAGAAGTACTAAAACTATAATTATAACGAACTGAATTATCAATAGGTTTTTCCCCTCCTATTTCAATTGGAACAGGATAAATCTTTCCGTAAATAGTATCATTGCTTGTCCACCAAGCCCAGCCCAAGTATGCATATTTGTAAAGATCGGTAATTGAGACATTAAGAGTCTGGAAAAATTTCCCTTTTGTAGAATATTGTAATTTTTTTGGATAGCTTGTTGATTGATTTTTGCTCCAGCTACTTAGAATAGATCTAAATAAAAAACTTGTATCATGCCCTCCATTACCGTTAACCAAGAACAGTTTAGACTGATCAAAATTTTGTTTGATGGTCACATCTTTGGTGATTATTTGTGATCCAGAGATAAAATTTTCAAAATAGTTATAATTCAATTCTTCAGTACCTGTTGTTGCCTTAATTATTCCTTTTTCGTCAAGCCAGATATAATGTGGCATTGAAGGAATTTGATATTGCTCAAAAAATGCCGAATCATAAATAGCTTCTAACGTTAACGAAAATTTAGACTTGTATTTTTCAAAAATTTTTTTTACGTCAATATCTTTCTTACCTAACAACACAATTCGAATTGAGTCTTTGTATTTCCTCTGAATGTCTTCCATCTTAGGCAACATTCTAAAACAAACAATACAAGAACTAGAGAATAAATCTATTATCACTTTTCGACCTTTGTGTCGCTCTTCCGCCAGAATCATATTTAGTTGCTTATTAGCTGAATAACTAAATTTTTCTCCAGTTACAATAGCTGCCTTATTTTGCCCAATTATTATTATTACTTTCAGAAGTAATGCTGCCAAGATTATACTAATTTTCATACAATTAAAATTTGGATTAATCAGTAACCTGGATTTTGTGACATATTGGGGTTTCGAAGAAGCTCGGTTTGGGGGATAGGAAACAACCTATCTGTCTCATTCCAATTACTTCCTTTAAGAGGTCCCAAAACTTCGTTTATTTTACGAATACGATTCAAGTTTATCCAGCGATCCCCCGTTTCGAACATTAATTCAAATTTTCGTTCTATATGAATACTGTCCAAAAGCGAAGCCTGACTTAAGCCATTAACGGGAGAAAGACCGGCACGTTGACGAATTGTATTCAAATCTGCTATACCTTCTATTAGTTTATTCTGCATAGCTCTTGCTTCAGCCCTAATTAAGAATTGCTCAGCTAATCGGAATACAACTGTAAATTCTGTAATCGAAGATGCATTTTGCCCCACTTTATATTTATATGGATAATAAAAGATTCCGAGTGAAGTGTTGATAGATTTAGTCCACGCCAATTGTCGTTTATCAGCTGTCCTGAAAGAACTGAGAAAGCTTGGGGCTATTGATATAATTGAAGGGGCACCAGATAATATAAAATTGGCACCAGGAAAACTATTGAACCTAGGCACAACTGCCATCAATTGAAAAATAGCTTCCGGATTTGATTTTAGAAAACTATTATTCAAATCGGTAGATAAACTATATACCTGAGAGCTAATAATATTTTCTGATTCAGCTTCCGCTTCAGACCACCTTTCAAGATGTAAGTAAACCCTGGCGAGTAATGCTGCGGCAGTCCATTTGTTAGGCCGGACTCTTTCTGTTGTGGATGTATTAGTTCCACTTTTATACCCCGTTGATAATAGCCCCTTAGCAAGTAATAGGTCGTTTGTTACAAAAGTATAAATTTCAGATATTGCGTTTCTTGCTAATATCGAATTTACAGTGTAATCAGTTGATGTAACCAATGGAACTGGTCCGTATAGATTAGTTAAATAATAGTAACAGAAAGCGCGGATGAAACGGGCTTCTCCTTCCAATTGCTCTTTGACAGCAGGAGTAACCGAAGATGACATAGCTAAACCTTCCAACATGGAATTGCATTGATATATATATCTATATAGGTTTGTCCAAACAACATTTACTAGTTGGTTACTCGCAGTTAAATTATTTGTTGCTAAATCAACATTATCACTAAAAGTTGAATGATTGCGAAATTCATCTCCAGCAAGTCCAGTATAAGCTGGTAAATGAAAAAATAATCCTTGCGATTCCATTTGGGAGTAAATGGCTAATTGAGCAGCCGTCGCAGTTGCGTCAGAAGTAAATATAGTCGTGCGGGAAAGTCTAGAACGGGGTTGCTCAACTTCCAAATACTTCTTACAAGAAAGGCAAGCTATAAAGAAAAAAATAAGCACAATATTTTTCATATAAATTCTTTTAAAAATTAATTTCAATACCAGCGGTGATCAATTTTATTGGCGGTAAAAATGTTTGTGTCTCAGGGTCAAGTCCTTTATAGGATGTTACAGTAATCAGATTATGCCCTTGAAGAAATAAGTTGATCTTTTTAAAACCTAGTTTTTTCAATGACGGAGTTAAGGCATCAAAAGCAAAATACAGGTTGCGAAGTCTTAAATAAGAGGCATCACTAAAGCTTGCGTCACTAAATTGATAATAACCATACGCGTTGTTAGCACCTGCATTAGATACCGAATAACGCTGGATATTGCTCTCATCACCAGGTTTTTGCCATCGGTTCGTGATATAACTAGGTTGATTGCTAAGTGAACCAGGACGGGAAAACCATACAAGAGAATTGGATGCATAAGGTTGACGCGCAAATTGAACCAGTAAAGAAATGGTAAATCTACCAAAGACAAGGTTTTGCTGAAATCCTCCAAAACATAGCTGAGATCCATCGATTATTTTCTGTTCGTCTTGAGGAGAACTTAACTGATTATTATTATCATAATCAATAAAGGTATATACTCCAGTTGAAGGGTCAACTCCCTTAAATCCAAACCTTTTGCTGATATTTAACGACTGTCCTATTACAAATGTATTTGCATAACTCGAGGAACTCAATCCTTCAAAACGAACCAATTTGTTTCTTGGTACAGTCAGGTTAAAAGAAAAACTCCAGTTTTTTCGTGTCCTTTTTAATAGTGTACCTGACAATTCTATTTCCAATCCCGTATTAAGTATCGTAGCGGGCTGATTCTTCAATACGCCAGCAAAACCAGTTGTTGTCGGTAGTGGGTATTGAATTAACTGATTGCGGGTAACATTGTGATAGTAATTTGCATTTAATTGTAATCTGTCTTGCAAAAACCCTAGTTCGATACCAAATTCTTTTTTATTAACCTCCTCCCAGCTAAAGGATGGATTAAAAAGTTGAGTGGGGTAAAATGGTGTAATAGACTGGTATGGATTTGAATAGGCGGAATACAAATCTAAGTAGCGATAATCGCCAATCTGATCATTTCCGCTTCGCCCCCAACTCATTCTTAATTTACCAAAACTTAGCATCCGCTGATTTTGAAGCCATTTCTCCTTGCTAAAAACCCATCCTAGGCCAGCAGAATAAAAATTGGCAAATCGGTCGGTAGGACCATATCGACTTGAGCCGTCTCTTCGCGCTGTAACACTTACTAAATATTTTTTATCATACTGATATCCAATTCGAGCAAATTGACCTGTATAACGATACTTAGTTTCCATATCTATAGTAGTCGAAACTGTTGAAGCAGCTTGTGCACTATATAACAAACCATCACTGCTGTAACCTGTTCCGGTTTGCTGAAAGCTTTGGTTATCCGTTTGTTGTATAGTCATCCCGCCAACGGCATCTATTGAATGTTTTTTTATGTACCAATTATATATTAGCTGCGGTTCAGTGATTAGTGTTTGTAATTCTGTTCTTCCGAATGTGGCAGACGAGGCCGATGCCGTAGAAGGGTTGAATGAGGTTTGTGGTGTGATCCCATGCTCTTTAAGATATTGCCGAGAAAATCCGTTACTGACCTTAATCTGTAACTGCTTTGTTATCTGATATCCAAAACTTAAAGTTGAATTAAATACATGAGTCTTGCTATTAAACCATCTTTCGAGGACAGACATCGGATTTATCCAAGTCGAATTTTCCCAATTCAAGCCTCCAGATGAAAGGTATAATTTAGGTGCATTTGGTGCAAGGGTAATTCGCCTAGACACATCTTCACGAGGAAGTATATTATCATTTATAAGATAGGATCCAGAGAATGAAAGTGTAAACCTCTTATCTTCAGATTGGTGGTTTAAGGATAGAGAGCCATTAATTTTTTTTGAACCAAAATCACCGGGAAATACACTAGTTTCCTTATAGTATCCCCCGCTGACAAAAAACTGTGTCAAAGAATTTCCTCCCGACACTCCAAAATTTACATTGGTTTGATATACTGTTTTTCCAATCAATTGTTCTTGCCAATCAGTATTCCGGGTAGTGTCCCAAAGCAACAGATCAGGAGCATTCGAATTTGTCATTACAGCACCATCATTCGCAAATGCCTCCCTGCGCATGGCAAGATATTGGGATGTCGACATAAGTTCCATTCTTCTAGTAATTGCACCTGTTCCTTTGTTAAGTTTTACAAAAAAACTGGTTTTTTCTGTTCCTGACTTCTTTGTTGTAATAAGGATAACACCATTGGCACCGCGAGATCCATAGATTGCTGTAGCATCAGCATCTTTAAGTATATCAATACGATCAATATCTGATGGATTAATATTATCTAGCGGACTGCTGTAACTACCTGCACCTCCAAGGGCGTTATTAAGGGTAGTTGTTGGAAACGGAACCCCATCCAAAATAATTAATGGGGTGTTGCCGTTAGCAATGCTATTACGTCCTCGTAGTTGAATAATAACCTGAGAGCCTGGAGCACCAGAGGCCTGTTTAATTTGAAGTCCGCTAATTCGACCTTGCAACGCGAGGATAGGGTTAGAAATAGGTTGCTTGCCGATTTCTTCAAATGTGATACTTGATTGCGAACTGGTAGAAAGTCGTTTTGTCGTCTTGCCATATGCAATGACAATTGTTTCATCCAAAGCGGTAATCTTTGATTTTACAGTAAGTGTGGCGATATCACTCCTACCA
>JACVCQ010000212.1 GCA_016741945.1 Chitinophagaceae bacterium | reverse complement strand
TTTTTTTTTCAAGGCCTTTGGGCAATTTGTTCACTGCACTATAATGACATCTTAGGCATTCCATTAAGTTAAGATATTTGTAGGAATAAGATTTGGGTTTTGAAAGTTCATCTTACGTTATTTTTTCTATCAATGGGTCATTGTCCTGCAGGTAAATTTTCTTAAGTTCAGGATGTTGAATCATTAAATCATTAAATGAACGTGTTTCGTCAATAAACTTACTTTTTTTAGTTATGCTAGCAAGCCGATTGTTGGAAATAATAGATACAATACTTAACGCTAATGCAATAAATGCAATGATAGCTGCCCATTCGTCCGCATTTAACTTATTCATAATTTCATTTTAAAGTTTTCGCCTTGTTAGTTACGCACAACATTAAAAATACGCAATTCCCCACTCATAAAACGAAATAAAAAATAATGAAATAGTTATTGATAACGAACTATTTATGATTTCGTTTTTGGGGTTGATGTAGTCGAAAATGCGCAAGCGACTGCAACCGGGTTTAAATGAATGACTTTGAAATTTACTGATTGCTTTATCCCAAGTATACTTTTAAAATCTATCACCATATATTTCAACATTCCGACACAACATTCGTGCACTTAAAACTTAACAATAGATTACACCCCGGATACATTCACCAACGACTCGTTAAGGCTACAACAAATCAGGCTGACTCAACCTATCCTTATCCCGGGAGACCTGATCAATAACTTTTACGTTTTTGCGTCACAATAATTTTTGAAATTTTATCCCCTCATCAGAAATCCGTAATTTTTCGGAAATTAAATCAATCCTTATGTCATCCTCTGTTAATCGTCGTGAGCTTTTAAAATTTGGTTCCCTGGCCGCATTGGGTATGGGACTTCGTTTGCCTTCCTTTGGCTTGGGCAATGAAGAAGGTATCTTGCGTAATTACGGTATGGCAGATGGGTTGATTAATTTAAGCTCTAATGAAAATCCTTATGGTATATCACCCAAGGCAAGAGAAGCTTTATTGAGTGCTTTGGGTGAAGCACATCGATATCAATACAATCACGCCAATCTAAAAGACTTTAAAAAAGAGTTGGCGAATTATTATGGTGTGAATGCAGATCAAATTTTGGTGACCGCAGGTTCAGGTGAGGCGCTGGGATTATTACCCCGTCATTTTCGAGGCAAACTGGTGACTGCCAATCCTACCTTCGGCATATTGCCTGCTACAGCAAAAATGTTGGGAAACAAAGTAGTGGAAGTACCCCTTACTGCAGATCAAAAACATGATTTGTCTGCTATGTTGAAAGAAGTGGATAATGAAACAGAACTTGTGTATGTATGCAACCCTGCCAATCCAAGTAGCACCATCGTTTCTCCTGTTTCTCTTAAAAGCTTTTGCATAGAGGCTTCCAAGAAAGCTTATGTTGGAGTAGATGAAGCCTATATTGACTTTCTGGATGCGCCGGACAATGAATCCATGATGCAACTCATCGAAAAACATCCCAAAGTATTTATCATCGGTACCTTCTCAAAGATCCACGCCATGGCGGGATTGAGAATTGGTTGGGTGATTGGTCATGCAACACTGATCAAAGCATTGTCTGATAATTATTTCAACAGAACACAGGCAGCGATGTCCGCATTGTCGATGAGTGCCGCATTGGCCAGTTTGAAAGATATTGAATGGCAACAGTTGAGTAAACAAAAAAATGCGGCAGCGAGAGAATATGCTTATCAGGAGCTGAAAAAAATGAATATTGATGTTATCAAATCTTACACTAACTTTTTATTTTTTCCTATCCCTAACTATTCCGGCGACTTTGCAGCAGATATGCTCAAGAAAAATATCTTCTTACGTTCATCCAACTACATTCATGGCAAATGGGCAAGAGCCAGTGTTGGTACCATGGATGAGATGAAAGTATTTATTGAAGCAATGAAAGGTGTTAGGGTTTAGGTGTGAGGTGCTAGGTACTAGGTGCTAGGCATTTAGTGCTGATCTTTATAAGTACATTTGTTAACCACTGATCACCAAGTACCTTGTACCCAGCACCCAGCACCACCCTACAATAAATATCCTTTCAACTTCGCCTGTAATGCCTCTTTATAAGATGAACTCACGGGTAGTTCTTTGTCATTGATTTGGACAGATTGAACATCGGTTTTTTGAAGATGCTGCAAATTAATAATGTAAGAATTATGGATTCGAATAAAAGAAGCCGGCAAAGAGGCTGCCATATCTTTCATGCGCTTGTATACTAAATGTTTTTGATCCTTCGTGTGAATCTGTAAATATTCTTTGTTTGCTTCTATATATAGGATATCAGTAAAACGGATATTGATAACTGTTCTTCCTGATTTGATAAACAAGAGGTCCGGCTCTTTGGCAGGTATATCATTAGTTTCAAAAGTGCGTATCTGCAACTGTAGTTTTTGTATAGCGTGTAAAAAACGTTTAAACGAAACAGGTTTCAAGAGATAGTCGATCACATGAAAAGCAAAACTATCCAGGGCATGTTCGGCATAAGCTGTTGTGAAAATAATACGTTGATCTTTGGGGATTAATGCAGCCATTTCAAGTCCGGATAATGCAGGCAAATTAATATCTAAAAAGATTACATCCGCTTTATGATGTTTCAACCATTCCATGGCTTCAAGTGCATCATAACATTTACCTTTTAGATGCAGCATAGGTAGTTTACGAATATAATCTTCCATCAGTTGCATGGCGAGCGGCTCATCTTCAACAATCAAACAGGTAATAAGAGCACTCATAAAGGTAAACTTAAAACTGAAGTATAATAATCTGTGGTGGCAGTAGTCACTAAGCTATATTTTTCTCCGTACAATAGTTGTAACCGATTTTGTAAATTGTTAAGACCGGTCCCTTTTTTTCCATCACTTTCCCTAGTGATTAACCTATTTTGAACAGTTACCTCCAAATACTGTTCAGTACTATTGATCCGGATAAATATAAAATTATCTTCTCTTCTTTTATCAATTCCATGTTTGAAAACATTTTCTACCAATGGGATAATCAACATAGGTGATAGTTGAATTGCTTCCATATATTGTGGTTCCTCAATGGTTATCTTTAAAGGATAACGCATTCGATCTTTCTCCAGATCAATATAATTTCGAATGAACTGCATTTCTATCAATAATGCAATTTTCTCCTTTGGTGCTTCATCAACAAAATAACGCATAATGGATGAAAGTTTTTCTAACAGCGCTGCGGTTTGTGGAGATTCACGCTGTGCATAGAAATAAATATTATTCAGCGTATTGAATAAAAAATGAGGCTGTACTTGCGATTTTAATAAGCTTAATTCAGACTCTACTTGTTTACGTTGCAGAACTTCCTGTTGCTCACGCAATCTGAAATAATGGATACAGATATAGAATAAAATACTGGTAAAATAAATCAATAAACTAGAAGCTACCGTTCTAATAACTGTTGCGGCCGTTAATACTTCCGGTTTGATAGCATAAAAATAATTATAAATCCACATGGTAGCACCTGTTCGATACCATGCTGAAATAAAAAGTAATACTAGTGATGCAAAAATGTAAATAGTGATATGCCCTTTTTGATAAAAAGTGGGAATGAGATAAGAGGCATTCCCATAAATAATCATCATATAAGAGGTAATGATGACAAAAGAATAGCCCAATGACTGACCCCAAGTATCAAAATGAAGCATGGTCAGAATATTCACCCCAAACAAAAGTATCCAAATAACCCATTGGATCTGTCGGAGGTTCAATTTTTTGTCGCTGTACATCATGTGATAAAACTACTATGAAAAGAATATTCTGCAGCAACTTTCAATAATCAGGTCTTTTCCTTCAACGATTGGATATTTATATACTGCTATTGTATCCATTAAAAATAATTCATGATGCATTTAATAAGGTTAGGCATCTAAAGTAGAACCTAAGATTTTTACAAAAAGAATAATATGGCAAAAATTTCAGTAATTGTTTTCACACTACTGTTAAGTCATCTTATCAGTTTTGGACAAAAAAAAGATACCATTAAAATCACCCCTGAATTGGTGAATACCAAAGTATTGATTCCCGGTACGCACCGATGGCTGGTATATTTTAAAATGGGCGCTGATAGCCCGAGAACCATGTTCAATATCTGGTCGAGAACCATTAATAAAATTACACACGATGGAAAAGAGGCCATTGAAGTAACACAGGTTTGGGAAGACAAAGACAGCATTATGCATACCACACGTTCTGTTTCGGATGCTAAAGATTTCAGAACCCTATACCATACTTCTTGGTGGAAACAAAGAGGTAGTACTAGTTTGGATTTTAGTACCGGTGAATTTACGATGAATAATAGACTACTGACCAAGCAAGACACAGCATTAAGAGTAAAACGATTTAGAGAGCCTTTTGATAAGGCGATGAGTCAATATACCCTCAATTGGCATCTGGATCTGGAAGTATTTCCATTATTACCTTATAAAAACAATATCACTTTTCTGATCAACTACTATGACCCAGGATCGCAAGAACCGAAATGGGTACCCTATACAGTTAAAGGAAGCGCCAAACTTTCAGGCCTAGATGGGCAAATGGTAGATTGTTGGTTATTGGAACATGCAGAACCGAATAACAAAGAAGTATTCTGGATCAGTAAGAAAACAAAAGAAGTGTTGAAGTTAGAGCAGCAATTCGGTAGTAGATATCGTTATAAAATCAAGCTGCCTTTTAGTAATTAATTATCTACAAGACCTAAGAGAAAAAATGTGGTAATTTGAAAATGAATAGAAGAATGCAATTCCCATTTTCAAATTACCACATTTTCAAATTTTTAAATTACATGCCTGGTACCAATCCTCTGGCAATCGGTTCGCCTCTAAATGGCCAAGGGACACCAGCAAGAATGAGTAATAATGCAATCAGAAAGTAAAAAAATGCTTTTCTGTATTTTACCTCATCACTCACAGATTTCTTAGCCATACCATGCGCAAGGGTAAGCAATACAATAGCCAATATCATAGTCAATGGATGTTCTACCCAATAAAAACGATAGAACTTATCTTTCATCATACTCACGCCTTCCGGTAAGGTAGTGGTAAAGAAACCATATCGACCGGCCGCCCACTGATAAAAGCCTAATAACAAGGTTGTATGACCCGCGATCATGGTGAAAAGCCAGGTCTTCTTATCACCAGGAGCAAATACTTTTTTGTTTTGCCACCCACTCCAAGCTTTTACAATAGAAACCAATAATAAAATCAGGATAACCCAACGTAATAGGTTATGCAAATGCAGTAATCCGGTATCCATATGCGTTGTTTTGTTTACTGCAAGATAGGGAAAGATGGGGATAGCTTATGGTGTATAGTCCATGGGAAAACCTATTGTTCTACTA
>JACVCQ010000211.1 GCA_016741945.1 Chitinophagaceae bacterium | reverse complement strand
GATCATGATGTATTGGAAAAAGAACTGCCCGCAGATCGATCTTTCTTTGTACTCATTGCCAGAGAAATAGCCATACCTGATACGATGCATGTACAATTGACATTGCCCTTGTATCAAATGGTGGCTAGTAAAAAAGTAGCATCACAACATGCACATCA
The DNA here is from genome assembly GCA_016741945.1 of Chitinophagaceae bacterium. Classification (GTDB taxonomy): domain Bacteria; phylum Bacteroidota; class Bacteroidia; order Chitinophagales; family Chitinophagaceae; genus Sediminibacterium. The sequence goes on along the minus strand of JACVCQ010000211.1, from coordinate 5,220 downwards.
TACTATTACCAGAAAACTAACGAATGAAGATGTTCCTCAAATGCTGGAACTAACCGCAAAAACCAAACCCGGTCCTTTTGGTAACCGTACCATCGAATTCGGTAATTATTATGGCATATTTGATGGCGGACGACTGATTTCGATGGCCGGACAACGCTTACAAACAACTGATTTCACAGAAGTAAGTGCTATCTGTACTGACCCCGCACATCTGGGAAAAGGATATGCTGCATCACTTACACAACGGGTTTGTTCCTGTATTTACGAAGCTGACAAAACACCTTTTCTACATGTTAAACAAGACAATATTGGCGCCATCAAACTGTATGAAAAGTTGGGATTTGAAATCAGAGCTGATATTTATTTCGCGATATTCAAAAAGAATGAAGCATAAAAAAAGCTCCGAATTTTATTCGGAGCTTTTTGCTATTAGAGTTTGATTCCAACTGTCATAAAGAAATTCCTGGGTTCAGCCGCCATCAATCCTGGACCCGGATAACCGCCGGCTCTTCTGGTAAAATATTTTTCACCCAAGAGATTATTAATCCCAACCTTCACAAAAAATTTCTCAGTGAATTTATAAGTACCGCTGATGTCTACTAAATCATAAGCAGGAATCAATCCGTTTACGCCATTGGCAGTAGGCGTAACAGTATTGTTCGCATCACTATATGCTTCTGATACATGACTGTATTGAGCAGTAACTGTCAATTGTTTTCTGATGTAAGTAACACCCGTACGATAAATTCTTTCAGGCGCATTTTCTACTCGTTTATTTTTCAAGTTAGACTCCACCAGAGTATTACCCTGACGTGTAATAACACGAAGATTATCATACTGCGCATTGATGAATGCCAATGAAGCAAAGAAATTCAGGCTTCCGAAAACTGGTTTTACGCCCAAGGCTTTGAAAGCATTGAACTCTACCAATGCTTCCACACCTCTGCTACGACTATTACCTACATTGGTACGAAGATTATAAAAACTACCATCCAATCTTTGTTGAGCGATCAATCCAATTCGGTTATTGTATTGCAATAAGTATCCGCTTACATCAAAGAACAAATATTCTTTGATACGACCCCGATAACCCAAATCAATATTATACCCTTTTGCATCTTTCAAATTCTGATCAATCACATCAGTAGTAGGATTACCGGTTAAATCACTGAACAATACCGGACGATAGGCTTGTGAGTAGTTGGCATAAATTTCTGTCTGACCAATATGATACTCAGCACCCACACCCGGTAATACAAATCGACGGGTTCTGTTTTGATTATTGATTTTTACTTCAGTATTTCCGGAGAGTCCAACTCTACCGTCTGCTTCATTCTGAATATTTTCTACACGTACACCCGGTATGATCAATAGCTTATCGCCAATTCTGAACATGTTCTCGGCAAAAAAGGCAGTGTTATTGGTAATGAAACTGAGATCTGTTGGAAAAGGATCTGAGGTATTCAAATTGAAATCAGAACCTGTATCACCTCTTCCATTTTGGAAACGATCGGTATTCCCTCTGAAATAACGAATACCTGCAGATAATGTGTTCCTCATTTTACCGATCTGATAATCGGTAATATAACGGGCTTCTATTCCAAAGTTTCTATACTGATCAATATCTACCCTGCGGTTATTATAACGAAGTGTTGAAGCATTGATGGTATCAGCAATATTCGGTGTTTGCATAAAACCAATGCTGTTACGATCACCTGTCATCGCAAAGGTTTTAACATTCAATCTGCTCTTATCACTGATGGTATAATCAAGATTCAAAGCAGCCATATTCCATTTTACTTCAAACCAATTTCGCTGGCGCAAACTTTTGTAAGGATCTTGTGCAAATTGTGCATCGGTGAGTCCACCGGGTTGCTGACTCAAGTAATCAAAGTGTGTAATTTCTAATCCTATTTTTAATTTTTTATGGATGTTCCAGGAAAAATTTCCAAAAGCAGTATTCACTTTGAATCCACTGTTCTCACGAAATCCATCACCTCTGCGATGATCCCAGAATGCATAGTAATGTGTTTTACCGTTTTCACCACCAATAGCATTGTATGAATTGAACAGACCAAAACTTCCTGCGGTTTGTTGCGATTCATATTGAAAAGGTTTATTGATTTCGCTACCATCTTTCATAATAAAGTTCACCATACCGCCAAACTGTGGTCCGTATTGCAAACTGGCGGCACCGCGCAGTACTTGCACTCTTTGAACAGAATTTAACTGAGGAGTATAATAAGCTTCCGGATAACCAAAAGGATCACTACTGATATCATATCCATTCTGGCGTATGTTGAACTCCCAGCTACGGTTCGGACTCAAACCACGTGCAGCAATACCAATTTGAATACCACTTGGATCACTTTCCCAGATCTGAATACCCGGTACTTTGGCCATTACCTGACGCATGGTATTGGTGACTACATTGCCTTGCACATTGTCCATCATGATCAAGGCATTCTTTTTACCGGCATTGATATTCGTACCTACAATTTCTGGTAGGAAATGGATATCGGCTTTGGTATATCTGCCTACCAAAGTAATATCCGGTAGGAACTTTGCATGAAAGAAAGAACTGTCTGTCTTGGTTCGGCTTTCTTTTTCCTGTGCATTTGTTGCTGTTACGCTTAAAGTCCCTAATACAAGGGCTGTCATCCATCTATTCATCGTTTTCTTTTTAAATCGGGTTGCAAGTTGTTTTGAAATCAACCATATATACTTACGAGAAAAGAAAAGCGATTGACGAAATGCAGAAAAATAAGTTTTAGTTTAAACATGAAAAACTCGCTGTTTCAATGATAGCAAGCATTGTAGCGATTCACCTGATGGAAAGCAGCAGGTTATGAAAATCTTGCTGACCTGCTTTTTTCATGACAGTTTAATGACATTAAGTTGCTGATCGTTGATGTTCATCGATCATTTTGAGTCCATAATTTCTGATAACAGTGATCAACTGCATCATGTCTTTTCCTTTTTCTGTTAATGAATATTCTGTTCTGGGTGGCACTACAGGAAAAACTTTACGTGCTATATATCCGTCCGATTCTAATTCCCTTAGCTGTGTAGTGAGCATTTTATCGGAGATATGTGGAATGTCTTTGCGCAATTCACTATAGCGCATGACTTGGTTGTTCAATCGCCATAGGATCGGAGCTTTCCAGGTTCCTCCAATCTGTTCCATCACCAATTGAACCGGATTATAGTAAACTCTACCGTTATAAATAAAATCGGGCATATCGTATAGTATTGATTATCAAATTACTTTCATAAAAGTATGTATCATACATATTAGTATATATGATCACAAATGTAGGTACAGTATTCAAATTTGTGAGGTAAAAATAAACCGATGAAAAAAATAGTACTGCTTATAGGGTTGGCTCTTGCCACCAACATTACACTTGCACAACACAATGCAGGCAACAATGGTAAAATTTTAATGATTGCCAGTAACCCCAGTATTTCAAAAACGACCGGATGGCCTATTGGTGTTTGGTATGCAGAACTCACACACCCGTACTGGGTATTTTCAGAAGCCGGATACTCTGTTGACATTGCCAGCTTGGATGGCGGTGAATTACAATTTGATGGATTCAGTGATCCGGAAGATGCAGCCAAGTATGCTGCGTTTGATTACATCTCACTAGGATTCAAAAAAGATCCATCGAAAATGGCTTTGACTAAAAATACATTGAAGCTTGCCGAAGTAAATCCGAATGATTACAAAGCCATTTTCTTGTGTGGTGGACAGGGACCTATGTACACTTGGTACAAGAATCCTCAGATCAGTTCTTTTTTTGCAGCATTTTATCAAACCGGAAAACCAACAGCGGCTATTTGTCATGGTACCGTTGTGTTATTGGATGCAAAACTGAATAATGGTAAATATATCGCTGAAGGAAAACGGTGGACGGGTTTTGCTAATAACGAAGAAAATTATGCAGATGCTTATGTAGGCATGAAGATTCAGCCATTCCGCATTGAAGATGAAGCAAGAAAAATATCGAATACAAAATTTGAAGTCGCTAAAATGTTTGATGCCCATGCTGTGAGAGATGGGAATTTGATCACCGGTCAGCAACAAAACTCGGGAGAACTTGCAGCCAGATTGGTGGTACAAGCATTGGCGGAAGACAAAAAACGATATCCTACTTATGTGCTGGTGCATGGTGCCTGGGCTGATGAGAGTGCCTGGGGTGCCATCAGAAATCAATTAGCAGTGCATGCCAATGTGGAAGTGGTGAATTTACCTGCACATGGTGCAGACAATACATATGGTGTTGGTATTGGTTTGAATGAGTATGTGAAAACAGTAACAGCAGCCATCAGTCGATACAAGGGGAAAGTTACACTGGTTGGACATTCAATGGCCGGAGTTATTATATCGCAAGTAGCCGCACAGATGCCGGAGAAAATTGATAAGCTGGTTTATGTAGCAGCTTACTTACCCAAAGATGGAGAGAGTGTACAATTGATCAACAATAAATTTTATGGTAACAAAGCCATTGACATTTTTGAATTCAACAAAGACTATTCATTGATCTCAGTAAAAAAAGAAGCGATACCGCAAGTAGTTTGTGCAGATTGTTCTACTGACATGAAAGAAACATTGATCAAATATCACCGAGCTGAACCTGTGAAAGGCTTCAATGATAAAGTGAAATTGAATGATGCCTTCTCAAAAATTCCTAAATATTATATCAGTACCCAACAAGACAATGCAGTTCCATATCAGTTACAACAACAAATGATTAAAGCAAATGGAACGATTAAAAAAGTAGTGGACATGGAAACATCACATTTACCATTTGTGGTGAAGCCCAATGAATTTTTACAGAAGCTTATACAATTCAAATAAGTGACCCATGTTGTTCAGATGGATGCTATGTGCTGTGGTATGGATTGTAGGTATTGAAAATACCACAGCACAGTCTGTTGAATTATATGGAGGAACTGAAAGAAGTGGTGTTGATTTGATGTGGTTCAAGTATCTCAAGCATAAAGAGAATCAGTCAACACCTTTTCTTTTTTTCAGTAGAAATCGAGCGAGTACCGGATATCAACCACGTGGTTCTTTAATGGGATCTACCAATACCATTTCCATTAATTTTAAACACGTGTTGGGGCTCATACCGGGAGGGTCATTTCTCAATTGTGGGTTTCTCGGCAAACACGGATCCTAATTCTTTCGCTCAAAATGCATTTGGTATGTTT
>JACVCQ010000210.1 GCA_016741945.1 Chitinophagaceae bacterium | reverse complement strand
ACTAGTTATAAAAAATTAGAGGAGTACCATAAAGGAAACTCCCCTAAACAGGCTGGTATAAAACCGCCTAAAGAACAAAATTAAAAAGATTAATCAAAACTTTGTTTCTTAACACAGAATCTCTGCGCCAAACTCCGTGTCACACTGTGGTAAAATAACAAACCACAGAGCACACAGAGTTTAAACATAGAGTTGCACGGAGGAGGGGTTGAAAAAATGCGAGTATCGGTTGATTTTAGTTGTATCTGTTACACTAAATCCCGAGTTTGCAATCAAATTCATTAACGTGCTCATACAGATACATCCCAAATTGCCCATGCGCAATAAAGAAAATACCAAAACATATTACCGGCAATTGGGTTTTGCAATAAGTGCAGATTATGGTGATTACCTCATCATTCAAAAAGATAGCATTGAAATACACTTCTTTTCTTTCGCTGAATTAGATCCGCTTACTAATTACGGACAAGTATATATCAGAACAAATGATATTGATCAACTGTATCAGACGTTTCAGGAAAATAAAGTAGCCATTCATCCAAATGGTTCATTGGCTGAAAAGCCCTGGGGGCAAAAAGAATTTGCACTCCTGGATCCGGATCACAACCTGCTCACTTTCGGTCAATCAATATAACTCTGCTGTGCAACTCTGTGCCAAACTCCGTGTCACTCAGTGGTTAAATTATTTTACCACAGGAGTGGCGCAGAGTTCAAACACAGAGAGTTGCACGGGGTGGGTTATTTTTTCCGGAAGGGTTGAATTTTGAAATAAGTGGCTGTTCTCCATAACCACTCCACGGGACCGAAATAAAATTGTTTAAACCACCATTTGCAAACGAATGCTTGTACGATAAAAAATGCAATGGCAATTAACCAGTTGAGCCAAGGGGGCGTAACACCTACCAATCCAAACCCAAATCCAAAGAACAATACCAGTCCGAGTGCGGTTTGTAGTAAGTAACTGGTCAAAGCCATTTTGCCAATAGGTGCTAATGGAAAGAATATTTTTTGCCAAAATTTTCGATGCATCAGTAAGGTAATTCCTGTTACATAAAATACTACCAGCGATGCATTGTTTACATTATAGAATATTCCGAAAATATAGCCGGGTAAAGGGCTTTGTTCCCACCCAAGTTTAAATGCCTCATTCAATCCAAACATACCCAAACCACAAATCAGTGTAATCAATACCAACCAACCTGATCTATTTTTTAGTTTTTTGAAAATGGGTTTTAGTTCATCTGCACTCATCGCAAACCATCCCTTTCTGCCACTATACATTCCCAACAAGAAAAAGCCCAGGGTTACATAAATACGACCACTACCAAATTGGAAATCGAATTTCTCTCCAATGCTCATGATATTGTTTTTCATCATGGTCCAGATATCACTTTGGTAAACATTCTTGAAAAATGCTTGAGAAGGATCAGGACCCGGCGGCGGACCGGATGGTGGGGGAGTTGGTGGTGTAGTAGATGTAAGTTGTTCGATTAGTCCGGGTAACTGCATCAATAAGCTAGGTAAATTGATCGCTAATAAAATACCAATCGTAAGTACCCATTTATTACTCAGTTTCCGCATGGGTAAAAGGATAAAGCCTAGTGGAGCGTAAATGGATAGAATATCCCCTCTCCAAAATGCATGGTGTATCAAACCAATGATTCCCATGATGGTGATACGCCATGCATATCGCCAAACAAAAGGTCTGCCACTTTCTTCCATGCTATTCATTTGGAGAAAGAAACTCAAGCCAAACAAGAAAGAAAAGAAGGCAAAGAATTTTCCGGAGATTAGTATCTCATTGAGGATTCCCAGAATACCACTGGCCGTGTCATTGTGTTTTTGAAAATATTCTCCGGGTAATGGACCGGCATTATACCAGTAAATCATATGTGCCAGTAGAATCCCAAATAGGGCAAATCCACGTAATGCATCTACTGTAATGATCCGTTGCTTCAGGGTTTCAGATGGCATGAGGTCTGTTTTAGCTACAAGAAGCTATTTTTTCTCGGTAAATAACAGACAAAAATGGATAAACAGCATTTTTGGTAGATAAATGGTGATTAACATGAACCCACAGATTTAAGTACTGTATCAGCCCACCACAGTAACATTCACATCTAAATCCGGGTTCTCCAATAAAAAGTGAGCCATTTCCTCATTCATCATGAATCCTTTTTCCAATGAATACATACTCACTTTGAGTTGTTCACGAGGTTCATAGATATTGAAACGTAAGGATGATTTGCCGGGATGTTCTCTCACATTTTTATCAATGAAGGATACAAATTCCTGAGAGATGGATGCCGGATGTATACTGATCTCAATACTTCTGGTTAAGTTTTGTTTTACTGTCTCCAATAAAGACATCACGTTTACTTTGAACTCGAAATTATTGGGTTGATTAAATCTTGAGCGGAAAAAACCGGTCAGCAATATATTTTGTCCCTTTTCTAAATAATTCTGAAACTTGATATAATCTTCGCTCCACAAAATAAAATCTGTTTTACCACTGAAATCTTCAATGACAAAAGAACCAAAATTTTTTCCGGTCTTGGTAACCCTGTGCTGAACATCAATCACCAAACCTGCTACACGAATTTGTTTGCCGGGATTGGGCTGTAAATGCAAGGTCTGTTTAATCTCATTGAAATCATTGATGCTGGTAATACCATAATATTTCAACTCAAACTTGAAATGATCCAAAGGATGTCCACTCATAAACATCCCTGTTACATCTTTCTCATGATCCAATAACTCGGTGAGTGTCCAAGGTTCTACATTCGCAATTTTAGGAATAGGCACTTGCATGGCAGAAGACATATCGCCAAACAAAGTGTTGGTACTGGCCGCAGCTGCAGATTGATTGGCTTGTCCGTAGTTGATGATTTTCTCTAAACCCGATATTTTTTCACCATCCGCAATATAGAAATATTGCGCTCTGTGAAACTCTTTAAAACAATCAAATGCACCTGAATAAGCAAGGCTTTCCAATGATTTCTTGTTGACACTTCTTTGGATCACCCGTTTGATAAAATCAAAAATATCTTGGTACCAACCATTCTTTTCTCTTTCAGCGATGATATTTTCTACCGCCGCTTCACCCACACCTTTTAATCCACCTAAACCAAAACGGATCTCACCATTCTTATTCACTGCAAAACCTTTCAATGATTCATTGATATCCGGTCCCAGTACTTTAATACCCATACGTTTGCACTCTTCCATGAAGAAAGTAATCTTTTCAATACTTCCGGCATGATTCAAAACTGCCGACATATATTCACCCGGATAATGTGCTTTCAAATAAGCAGTTTGATAAGCCACAAAAGCATAACAGGTAGAGTGTGATTTATTGAACGCATATTGTGCGAATGCTTCCCAGTCTGTCCATATTTTTTCGAGTTTATCTGCAGGATGTCCTTTGGCGGTAGCACCGTCAATGAACTGTTTCTTCATTTTATCCAGTACCGATTTCTGCTTTTTACCCATGGCTTTACGGAGTACGTCCGCATCACCTTTGGTAAATCCACCCAGGCTCTGACTCAGCAACATCACCTGCTCCTGATAGACCGTGATACCATAAGTCTCAGCCAGGTATTCTTCCATTTCAGGAATATCGTAGCTCACAGGCTCACGACCATGTTTACGGTCAATGAATTTGGGGATGTAGGCAATAGGTCCCGGACGATACAATGCGTTCATCGCAATGAGATCATCAAACTTATCGGGCTTCAGATCGCGCAGGTATTTTTGCATGCCCACACTTTCAAACTGGAATGTGGCATTGGTTTCTCCGCGTTGGTACAAATGAAAAGTTTTTTCATCATCCAATGGAATCGTATCGAGATCAATGGTTACACCATGGTTTTGCTGAATTAATTCCAAAGCAGTTTTCAAAATGGAAAGGGTCTTTAAACCCAGGAAGTCCATTTTAATAACACCGGCATCTTCGATAATACTTCCTTCAATTTGTGTTACCCAAAGATCAGAGTCTTTGGCTGTAGCCACCGGAATCAGTTCTGTAAGATCTTTGGGAGCAATGATGATACCTGCTGCATGTATACCGGTATTACGAACGGAACCTTCTAATCGCTCTGCTTCTTTAAGTACTTGTGCCCGGATATCATCACCTTGGTAGATCTCACGTAACTTTTTAACGTTCTCAATATCTTCTTGTTGGTACGCTTCTTTTTCTTCCAATGATTTTTCGCCATCTTTCACGGTTAGCGGTGCATGTAATACACGCCCCAATTCAGTGCCCGGTTTATCGGGCACCAATTTTGCCAGCATATTACTTTCAGCGAGAGGTAGATCCAATACACGTGCTACATCTTTGATACTCATCTTGGCAGCCATCGTACCATAGGTAATGATCTGCGCAACCTGTTGCTTGCCATATTTGTCCACCACATAATCAATCACTTTCTGACGACCTTCATCATCGAAGTCCGTATCAATATCGGGCATGCTCTTACGATCCGGATTCAGGAAACGCTCAAAGAGTAGATTGTATTTAATAGGATCAATATTGGTAATGCCGATACAATATGCCACCACACTTCCCGCAGCCGAACCACGACCCGGTCCTACAAATACACCCAGTTCTCTTCCGGCTTTAATGAAATCACTCACAATCAAAAAGTATCCGGCAAATCCCATGGTTTTGATGGTGAACAATTCAAAGTCTATTCGCTCTTGTATCTCTGGAGAGATGTCAGTATAGCGCATTTTCGCACCTTCCATGGTAATATGTCGCAGATATTCCCACTGATTCAAATTGGCATCCGTATGTATTTGAAATTCTTTGGGGATGGGGAAGGCGGGGAGTAAAATATCTTTTTTAAGATTCAAGACTTCCACCTTGTCTACGATCTGATTGGTATTGTCCAATGATTCAGGAATATCACTGAACAGTTTTCCCATTTCTTCTGTCGTCTTAAAATAAAACTGGTCATTGGGAAATTTAAAGCGTCTGTTCTTGATCTGTGCATCATCATTCACAAAATCATCGAACCCGGGTGTGCTTTGTTTCTCTCCGGTATTGATGCATAACAGAATATCATGTGCATTTGCATCATCCTGATCTACATAATGGCTGTCATTGGTAGCAATCACAGGCACATTGTATTTTTTGGCAAACTTTAATAGGGTTTGGTTGATTAATTCCTGTTCCTTGATATTGTGACGTTGTATTTCGATATAATAATCTTCGCCAAATAAATCAAGCCACCATTTGAATTCCTGCTCAGCCTTTGCTTCACCATCATGTAAGATGGTTTGCGGCACATAAGCACCGATGCAACAGCAGTTGGCAATCAGTCCTTCATGGTATTGTTCAATCAGTTCCTTATCAATACGTGGATATTTGCTGTACAT
>JACVCQ010000209.1 GCA_016741945.1 Chitinophagaceae bacterium | reverse complement strand
GTGTCAGTGAGTGTATTTCTAATGTGCTTTTCGATTACACTAAAATCCTGATGACTAAGTTCTTTTTTCTTCTTAATCAAACAGTGATCGCAAATGCCACAGGCGGATAAATCCTTATCGCCAAAATAATTCCCGATCAACCGGCTTCTGCAGCTATCTGCATCACGCAGGTAACGAATCATATCTTGTACACGATCGGAATAATTTTTTTTCCTGGCGTGATAGGTATCATGATCAATGTGTAAATATTTAGCAGGTGCGCGATTCAATAAGTAATGGATTTGTGGAGACTCCTTTTTCGGCAAGTATTCAATGATTTTATAAGCTGCCAATTCCTTTAGCTGTTGTTGAATATAAGCAGATTCAGTCCTCATCACTTTTGCAAGCGATGATTCAAATATGGAAACACGATTATCAAAAATACCCTCATAAGTACGCAATAATATTTTAATCAGTGTTGCTAATGATGGTTGCGCATTTTCAAATGCATACAATGCTTCTTTATCAGTTGTAAACATGACTTGTGATGGAAGAAAAATACTTTCTGCAAAACTGATATGTCCTTCTTGTTCGAGTACTTTTAAAGTATTAATGACGGTGGGGGTATCCAGTTTAAAATTCTCTGTGAACTGTCTCAAATCAAAATCAAAATACGCGCCCTCTCCGGAGCCTACGGGTAATTGAAAGAAATCGGCAAGAGACTGGTAAATAGATTGGATGGTAGTAATAGGCGGGAATTTTTTATCCGGCAATTCTAGTAGTTGTAACACATCATTAGGATGATGCAATAAAACTGCAAAAGCTTTTTTACCATCTCTTCCGGCACGACCTGCTTCCTGGTAATAATTTTCTAAACAATCGGGCACATTATAATGGATTACAGAACGAACTGCGGGTTTATCGATTCCCATTCCAAATGCATTGGTGCAAACCATCACCCGAATCTCATCCCGGATCCATGCTTTTTGTTTTTTTTCTCTTTCATCCTGTGTTAATCCGGCATGATAAAAATCAGCAGTGATGCCTTGTAGTTGTAATAACTGACAAACTTCTTTGGTTAATCTTCTACTATTGGTATATATGATACTACTTCCCGGGACTTTTTGTAGTATCTGTATGAGTTTATTGATTTTACTTTCTGTTTCAAAACAACTATAAGAAAGTGCAGCCCGTTTAAAAGATTGACGAAAGATTGCTACATTTTCTAATGCTAGTTTTTGAATAATATCGTCCTTTACTTTTTCTGTAGCTGAAGCAGTTAGTGCAATGATGGAAACATTTTCCAGCTCCTCACGTAATGCCGCGATCCGTAAATAAGGGGGTCGGAAATCATACCCCCATTGTGAGATGCAATGTGCTTCATCAACAGCGATTAAACCAATATCTAATACGGATAAGTATTCTTTGAATAAAGTAGATTCAATTCTTTCCGGAGATACATATAGAAATTTATAATCGCCTCTGGCTGCTTTTTGTAAGACAGATTTCACTTCGCCATAGGTCATGCCACTATTGAGTGAAGCCGCAGGAATGCCTTTATCGGTTAAGTGAGATACCTGATCCTGCATCAAAGCAATCAGTGGACTAATCACCAGACAAAGTCCATCCATCAATAAATCGGGTACTTGGAAGCAAATGGATTTCCCTCCACCAGTTGGTAACAAAGCCAGTGTATCGTTTCCATCTAATACCGACTGAATGATCTCTTCCTGCATAGGCCGGAATTGGTCATGTTTCCAGTAGTGTTGAAGGATGGAGAGGGAGGATTTCATTTGGGTGAAAAGTGAAAGGTGAAAAGTGAAATGAATTATTTTATTAGGCCGCTTAGTAAGGCAAAACACCTATTCAAATGTAATGATAAGCTGCTAATCTGCTCTTTTCTTAAGTAAGACAAATCAAAAGCTGTTTCAATTGCAGCGTCAATTTCAATTAAAGAACCTCTGGAAATCTCAAAATATCTTTTCCTTTCGATAAGAGATCTTCTCGAAGAGCCCTCTGCTATATTAAGTTTTACTGAAATAGCAGCTCTTCTAATTTGAGGTATCAGATTGAACCTTTCTTCAGGAGGAAGAAAATAGGTTAGTATATAGCATTCTTTAATTAAAGATCTGGCAACTTTATATACTTCCAGATTCTTATGGTTTAACTGTAAAATCATTTATAAAAATGATCTATCGAATTAAAAAAAGAACAAGCTTGTATCAGCTGGATTAAGTTTTTTAAATATCAGGTAAAAACCTATAGTAGAAATACTTACCCTTTCACCTTTGACCTTTCACTTTTCACTTCCTCAAGCGACTTTCTTAAAATTCAAACGAACCGAATTCACTGCCAGCACAACATCACTTAACCCCATCACCAAAGCGCCGAAAGTTGGATTGAGATAACCAAGAGCCGCAACAGGTATGGCCACTATGTTATATGCAAATGCCCAGAAGAGATTCTCTTTAATGGTGATATAGGTATGTTTACCCAATCCAAGTGCTAGTGGTAAATTCTTCAATCCATGATTCATTAAAACCACTTGTGCACTTTGCATGGCTACTTGTGTGGAGTCGCTTAATGAAATACCTACCGTTGCTTTTGCCAATGCGGGTGCATCGTTAATGCCATCACCCACCATAGCCGTGGGTACTTCGTGATTGAATTGCGCAATTTTTTCAAGCTTTTGCTCAGGCGTTTGCTCACCTATGATCAAATCAATGCCTAAAGTTCTTCCGACCTGTTCACATTTTTCTTTTTTATCTCCACTCAACAATATGGTTTTGATGCCCCTGGTTTTAAGGGAATTGATGACATTTTTAGCTTCAGCTCTTATTTCATCAGCAACATCAATCCATCCCAATAATTCATTGTTTCGAATGATATAAACATTGTGTGAAAGGTCGTCTGTAAGTGATGCAGCAGCTTTGAATGAACCTGCTATATAAGTATTTCCATCTTTATCAGTCGCTTGCATCCCCAATCCTTTGACTTCTTCGATTGTTGCCCATCGGATATCTTCTTTACTCTTCCAGTTTTTACTGATAGCACTGGCGATCGGATGATTGGAGTATTTTTCAAGAGAATAGGCAATTCTTTTAAATTCGTCAGGAGTGATTATGTTGTTAGAAGCATTCACTTCATTAGATATTTTCTCCCATTGGCCATTCACAATTGACCATTGACCCACTGATGCACCTACTATATCAAAATGTCCTGTAGTCAGCGTGCCCGTTTTATCAAATACTACCTGCTTGATACTCTTAAAAATCTCCAGACTTTTTGCATTCTTAAACAGGATACCATTACGAGCTGCTCTTCCAAGACCAACGGCAATGGCTGCCGGAGTTGCCAATCCCATAGCACAGGGACATGAAATGACAAGAACCGCAATACCTCTTAATAAACTGGCGCCAAAGCCAATATTTGTAGCGAAATAATTGATTAATACAGTGACCACTGCAATACTCACGACTGTTGGAACAAAGATGGCACTGATTTTATCTGCCAATTGTTGCACAGGTGGTTTTTCAGACTGTGCATCTCTTACCAGTCGCAGAATATTGGAAAGTACCGTGTCTTCTCCAACTGCAGTTACATAGGCTTTGATAGTACCGCTTTCCAGAATACTTCCTCCGATCAAGTGGTCATTCATTTTTTTGAAAACAGGAACACTTTCTCCTGATATGATCGCTTCATTGATCTGTGCTTCTCCCCATAAAACTTTACAATCCATCGGCACTTGTTCTCCACTCTTGATCAATAACAAATCGCCAATTTTTAGACTCGTACTCTCCACCGGAAAAACATGTTCCTGATGCTGGTCATCATAGGCGATCATATTCGCCATTGATTTTTGTGTAACTGCTAGTTTTTTTAGGGATGCTTGTGTGGTTTCCACCGAGCGATCTTCCATCCAGTTTCCTAGAAATACCAGTGTAATAATGGTGGCAGCTGTTTCATAAAACAAAAATTCTTCTGCTCTGCCAATCAATGTGCCATACAAACTATAACCAAAAGCAGCAACAGCACCCAAGGAAATCAAAACATTCATGTTGGGGATACCCTTGAGCAAACTTTTAATAGCACTTCTACCAAAGAAATCCATTCCAACTATAAAAACAGGAATGGTAAGTCCAAGTTGTACATACGGGTTCATCAGAAAATGAATATGTACACCGGGAATCATGTGTAGCATCAATGGAGCTGTGAACACAAAGCAGAACCAGAAACGTTGCAAATGATTCGAGAATAAGCGTTTTGATTTTTTTGTAGGCTCATCATTCTTCACTGTATATCCAAGACCGTTAATGCCATTGGCTATTGCTTGAGTAGAGCTATTTTCAGGCAATTCAAAACTTACATCGCCTCCTATAAAATTCACTTTTACATTTTGCATACCCTGCGATTGCAGGTATTTATTTACTGTAAGTGCGCAATTGGTGCAGGTCATACCTTCCACTTTCCAATTCACTTTTTCCATAATCAATATTGTGGGGTTAAGGTTAATGAGTTACAAATTTACCAAATAGCAGAAGCGAGCTCTTTCGATTTGAGAAGAATATTTCTACATCATGGTTGCAAGAAAGGGGAGAACGTTTTTTTTACCATGGTCCATAGTAGGAGACAAGCTTTTCACCTTTCACTTTTCACCTTTGACCTCTCTTCTCGTTACCTTTGCCCCATGGATGCAATTTTTGGTTTGGCGCAGATTAAGGAGGTTGCAAAAGCGCTTTGGGCGTCTGGTAAGAAATATAAGGTATGGGCTTTTCATGCTGAGATGGGTACCGGGAAAACAACTTTTATTCATGCACTTTGTGAATACCTGGGCGTAACAGATGCAGTGGGGAGCCCCACTTTTGCTATCGTGAATCAATACCAGAGTAAAGATTCGGGTGTGGTATTGCATATGGATTGGTACCGCTTGAAAGATGAAGAAGAAGCAATGGAGGCTGGAATAGAAGATCAGTTAAATAGTGGTGACTATTGTTTCATAGAATGGCCGGAAAAAGCATCCGGACTTTTACCCGATAACACCTTTCATGTATACTTAGAAATACTGGATCCTTCTACCCGACGTTTATACACGGATGTAACAGCTGTTTGATTCTGCATGGAATGTCCTAACTTTAATGACTGAATTCTATCAGTTATAGTAAACAATAAGATCCATTTTCCATCCAACTTATAACCCTACATGGCTACCAGTAAACCTTCTATCAGCACTTCATTTGCGTATGAAACATTGGAAGAGACCCTCGATATTAAACCTCAGGGTGCAAAACTGCATATCGGTATTCCAAAGGAGATTGCTTTTCAAGAAAATAGGATCGCACTCACACCGGATGCGGTGGGGGTATTGATTTCGAATGGACATCAGGTAGTTGTAGAGCATGGGGCAGGAG
>JACVCQ010000208.1 GCA_016741945.1 Chitinophagaceae bacterium | reverse complement strand
CTGAGAATTGATTATGGGCGGGTTAAAGGAATCAACCGAGGTCTTTACTTCCAATTAGGAGAAGCATTCTAGTGAATAGCGGTTAATTTTCCAATCCTGAAAATCAAATATGTGAATACGAATGCGAACAATACATCTACTGTGTAATGAACATGTTGTATCAGTACTAATATGGCTACTGATATAGAAGCCATCAAAGCCAATAGCTTATCAGATCTTTTTTCAAGACATAAATACATCATGAACATATTAGAAGTATGACCCGAAAAGAAAAGATCTTTTGTAATGAATTTATCCTTTCCTCCATACACCAAACTGGTTAATGGATCATTCAGTTTGATGAGTCCGTCAGGCGGATCGAGGGGTACCATAGTGATACTTGTCATTCTTGCTAAACAAAGCAGGGTAAATGACATCAACATCAGTAATGCAAAGGATGGTCTTTGTATGCATCTCACAATTACTAAACCACTTACAGACCAAATAATCAGAAAAGTCAATAAAGAAACATCAGCAGCAGGGATGTGCTGTAATATAAGATCATGCAAATAAGCACCTTTCCTTTCTTCGATATAAGCAAAAAAGGAGGGGAGCGACAGAATAATGATGATCAGTATCACCAATGTACTAATGATCTTTCTACGAAATGTTTTATTCGTAGAAAAGATATCCTGCCATTCTGTAATAACGCCCGTAAAGCCGCTTATCTCCTTCTGCATGCCGCAAATATAAAAGCAATGCAACGGATTTATTGAAGACTTTTCTTTCAGTGGTAAGCTTAGTAATGCCAACGTACAAATGCTTCCATAGCAGCATATTTGGTCATTCCCAATGCTGCGTACAGGTTAGCGGTATTGGCATTCCGATCTTCAGCTCTTTGCCAAAATTCTCTGCTATCACTTCCTTGGAAGGGTACCATATCTTTCTGTGACTGATGAATGAAAATGCCGAATCGCTTTTTCATCACCTGATCAGGACTCATTGGTATCGCCATTTCAATTTCGGCGATATCCCATTCCTGCCAAGCTCCCTTATATAACCATACCCAACAATCTTTGATCCAAGGCTCTCCGGCTTCTTTTAGTCTACGTAAACTTTCAAAAATGATATCCAGACAAACTTTATGGGTGCCATGCGGATCAGCAAGATCACCTGCACAATAAATTTGTTGTGGCTGAATTTTTTTGAGGAGCTCCATCGTAATCTGAATATCCGCTTCACCCATCGGATTCTTTTCTACGGTTCCCGTTTCATAGAAAGGAAGGTTCATAAAGTGACAACGATCATCTGTTAAGCCAACATATCGACAAGTGGCTTTGGCTTCACAACGGCGAATCAAGCCTTTGATGGCACGTATTTCAGCAGTATCTCGTTGATTCTTTTGCTTAGATGCAATAAAGCTCCTAGCTGCTTGCAGAATATCCTGACTTTTTTGGTTATCAATACCAAACATATCTTCGAATCCGACAGCAAAATCAATGAATCGTGTCACAAACTCATCTGCTACAGCAATATTACCACTGGTTTGATACGCTACATGTACTTCATGGCCCTGATCATGCAAACGCATAAATGTTCCCCCCATGCTGATAATATCATCGTCTGGGTGTGGGGAGAAAATCAAACATTTTTTTGGATAGGGGGTACTTCTTTCCGGATGTGCAGGAATAACCGCATTGGCTTTTCCACCAGGCCAACCAGTTAAGCTATCGCGTAACATGTAAAACACTTGCAGATTTATCTCATAAGCTTCTCCCTTCTCAACGATGAGATCAGACAACCCATTTTCGTTGTAGTCGTGTTCGGTGAGACTTAGAACAGACTTATTGAGTTTCAGTGCCAAATGAATGACCGCTCTTTTGATCATTTTAGGTGTCCATTCACATTCGCCGGTGAGCCAAGGGGACTTTATTCTGGTTAATTCCGTTGATGCAGCTTCATCAATGATAAAAGTACAATCGGGGTGTTGTTGCAAAATACTTGCCGGTACTTGCTCTGTTACATTGCCTTCTACTGAACGGGCAATGATTTTTCCTTTCATGCCCCATCCCATCAACAAAATTCTTTTTGCTTTCAGGATCGTATTAATGCCCATTGTTACAGCTAGTCGAGGAACTTTTGAAATATTTTGAAATTCATACGCATTGGCGATACGAGTACTATTATCCAGATTGACTAGTCTTGTTTTGGAAAAAATACTGGATCCTGGCTCATTGAAGCCTATATGTCCATTATTACCAATACCCAAAATCTGTAGATCAATTCCTCCGGTATTTTCAATCATTTGATCATACTCGGCACAATACTTTTTGATGTCCTCTTTAGGCCAAAGTCCATTGGGAAGGTGAATATTTTCTGGAGCAATATCTACATGGCTAAACAGATGTCTGTGCATGAAGCTCCAATAACTTTGAAAAGCATCTTTTTCGATTGGATAATATTCATCCAGATTAAATGTGATCACATTTGCAAAACTCAATCCATCTTGTTTATGCATTCTTACCAATTCTGCATAAAGACTAATAGGGGTAGATCCGGTAGCAAGTCCTAACACACATTTTTCACCGGCCTCTTGTTTCGCACGGATAAGGTTGGCAATTTCTGTGGCTACATATTTTGAGCCTTCTTTGGAACTAGGATGGATTTTGACTGGGATCTTTTCAAATGAATCAACCATAGCTGACATAAAATTTGAGTTAGACGAAAATACACCGATAATTCTAAAAACGCAAAAACCTGCAAAATTTCAGCGTTATTATTTAGTTATTAGCTCATTTTAGAGCCAGTTTATGCGATTATTGGTTCTTTTCGGGTGAGTAATGGAGGGTTGCCGTTTATTTTAAAATGGGTAAAATGACTTTGGAATCATTATGATAAATTCGAATGGTTGCTTTTTTAAAGTCATGATCCTTTGCCTGATAAATATCCAAGAATTGTTGTGGGTTTCGATCCACAAGCGGGAACCAACTGCTTTGCACCTGAATCATCAGGCGATGTCCTTTTTTAAAAGTATGTGCTACATCAGGTAATTCATATTTTACACGGGTAGGCTTATTGGGTACAAAAGGCGCTGGTTTTTCAAAGCTATTCCTGAATTTTCCTCGCATTACTTCTCCACG
This sequence comes from Chitinophagaceae bacterium, assembly GCA_016741945.1. Taxonomy (GTDB): domain Bacteria; phylum Bacteroidota; class Bacteroidia; order Chitinophagales; family Chitinophagaceae; genus Sediminibacterium. The sequence continues at coordinate 2,280 of JACVCQ010000208.1, read as the reverse complement.
AACCAGCATTTGGTATCCATTCATAACATAGCCATTTCCTTTTTCATATTCAAAATTGTCTGGAAATACATCAATTAATTTCACCACAAAATCTGCATCGGTGCCGGTGATTGCAACCATTAGGTCTGCCACGATGGGTCCTGCGAGCGTTACATCATTTTCAAGTGGTTCTGTTTGAAAAACCAAAACATCTGGCCTTCGAGCAGCAAAGCGCTGATCATCTGTCATGTATTCACGTGTTCTGCCAAAGTGAACATCTTCTGTATAAGGAACCGGTTTGGCCGGATCGCTGGTATATTCCTGCCAACTACTGAGTGGTGCGATTAGCGGAACCTGTTTCGAAAGATAACCGCCTTTACGCAAGGCATAACTTTCATAAGCTATTTCATCCAATGGCCATTTCGGTAAATGCTTCCATTCATTGGCACCTGTAAAAAAAACAGTTGCCTCTTTCAACTGATCAACACTTCCTTTCTGTTTTAAATAGTAGTTGAAGAATGGGAGTTCTACATTTTTTCCATACCAATCGGTTGTGTTAGATCCCCATTGCACATTTCCTAAAAAAGACCCGTCTGATCTGGCCCATTGTCCGTGGTACCAGGGACCCATGACGATTTTATTATTGTTATTGCTTTTTTTCTCGATCGCTTTATACAGATTCCATGCCCCATAACAGTCTTCTGCATCATATAATCCACCTACCACCAACGTAGCAATATTGGGTGAAATGAGTTCTACATTTGCACGTGCATCCCTTGCCTTCCACCAGGTATCATAATTGGGATGTGACATCAGATCTTTCCAAAATTTGATACTGTCACCCATCAACTTGGTGAAATTCGTGAGAGCTCCTGTTTTCAGATAGAATTCATAATTGTCTTTGGTAGGAAAATCAAATCCCTTTGCTCCAACTGTGGTCGGTTGGGGTCTAGGTTTACCAAATCCTGAATAAAAAGAAAATCCATCCATCAGCATAAAAGCTCCATTGTGATGAAAATCATCGCCCAAAAACCATTCTGTTACCGGCGCCTGCGGACTTACAGCCTTGAGAGCCGGATGATTGCTCAGTGCTGCCATTGTAGAGTAGAATCCTGGATAAGAGATGCCAAATACCCCTACATTACCATTATTGTTTTGCAAATTTTTTACTAACCAATCAATTGTATCATACGTATCACTGGCCTCGTCTGTTTCAGTTCCTTTTTTATTCGGATTGAATGGACGAACATCTTCAAAAATACCTTCGCTCATCCATCGTCCCCTTACATCTTGTTGTACATAGATATAGTTTTCTTTCATGAAATAAGTTCTGGGACTATTCCAGAATGCAGAAAATTTATCTTCTCCGTAAGGCGCACAGGAATAAGGAGTTCTCGTTAAAAGAATCGGGTGCTTTTCTGAAATGTCTTTGGGCATATAAACGGTGGTGAACAACTTCACGCCATCACGCATGGTGATATATATTTCCTTTTTGGTATAGTTGTTCACGATCCAGCTAGAATCGCTTCGTTGCGCTATGGTTACAAGTGGTATCCATAACAATAATAAGAGGATGATTTTTTTCATGGCAGCAATCAATATTTTATCTCGTACAATATAAAAAAAGATTCCCGTTGAGGAATCTTTTCAATACAAAATATAATAGTGTAAGATAGACCTAAACCACCTTAGTCAATTTAATGACATTGGTAGGCAAATGCTGTTCTACAGGCGTACTTCCGGTATTAACAATCACATCTCCAGGTCGTAAAAAACCTCTTTCTTTCAAAATATTGATCTGATCGAAGATGATATCATCTAAGCTGTCTTCTTCTGCATAATAAAATGCACGAACACCCCAGCTTAGACTCAACTGATTCACCAATGATTTTTCTTTGGTGAAGATATAGAGTGGGGAAGAAGGACGATAACTGCTCAGCATGAACGCAGTATATCCGCTTTGAGTCATTCCTACCAATGCTTGTGCATCTACATCTTCTGATATTTTACAAGCATTATAACAGATCGCATCACTGTGAAATGAAGGAGAGTGTGGTTGTGGTTTCAGGTCTTCAGAGCGATTGTATCGGTATTCTTTTTTTTCTACTTCTAGAATGATTTTACGCATGGTTTCTACAACCAATGCGGGGTGATTACCTGCTGCAGTTTCGCCACTAAGCATCACTGCATCTGCACCTTCCAATACTGCGTTTGCCACATCAGTGATTTCACTTCTATTGGGTTTTACCCTATCGATCATACTTTCCATCATTTGAGTAGCCACAATTACAGGCTTAGCTC
>JACVCQ010000207.1 GCA_016741945.1 Chitinophagaceae bacterium | reverse complement strand
TTGTAGGACCTATTAATGGCAACTGTGCAGTGAATAGAGACAGTACACGTATTTACACAGTAGCCCCTGCTGCCAATGCTACCAGTTATTTGTGGACAGTTCCTACGGGATGGACAGGTAATTCAACTACCAATAGTATCACTGTAGGTACAGGCAATACCAATGGTGTAATTACGGTGACACCCAGAAACGGAAATTGTATAGGATCTACCGTGTCCTTTACTGTAAAAGTCATCGATTATGCGCAAGTGACTATTAGTGCCGCACCTACTACTGCTTTGGGTGATAATAATACACCGATCAATGTAGGCATTCAGTTGATTGATGTGAATGGATTGCCGATTACCTGTAGCGGTGGGCCTGCAACCCTTTGTACCAACTCAGGCACAGGAACATTTACCACAGTTATAGATAATGGCAATGGTACCTATTCTTCTACGCTTACATCATCGGCCAATACGATTGATATCTGTGGTTCTGTAAGTGGGGTGAAAATCCAAAAAACAGTGAAAGTAAACTTCACCGGACCACAAGGATCTATCAAAGGGAATGGTCCGATTTTCAGTCATGAAACACCCACACTCACTTTTACTGCAACTGAAGGGGTAGCACCATTTACGGTTATTTATAGAGCAGGTAACAGTCCGAAAAATGACACGCTTAGAAATATTCAAAGTGGTCAAGTAATACCGGTTCCAAATATTCAGCAGACTACATTCTACACCATGCTATCTATTTTAGCAGCAGATGGTGCAAGAAGAGACAATAATTTTATCCGTGATACCACTACTATTATTGTACTTGCTCCAAGAATTGTAGTAACACTGAAAGCTGATCCACCCAAACTGATTAGAGATAGTGTGTATTCTACCAGACTAAATATTAAAGTGAAGAATATTGGGGATGTAGACCTCAAGCAGGTGGAACTTATGGCTAATCTGGAAGAAATATTCCCAAGACCTGTGGAATTTTTCTTAGACAGTGTGAAAGTAAGCGGTACTACTGTAAGGCAAAATCAAAACTATAATGGTAGAAGCAATACTAATCTGTTTGCTTATTATAAACCTAAATCCATACAGTCTGATAACGTTATTGGCGGAACAGATCTAATGAATTGGAATCATCCGCAAACACAAACAGGATTCAATGGAATCATGTCTGATGAACAAATGAATCAATTGGCTGAACAGATCCAACAGAAGTTAGAACGAAATATCAGCTATTCCATTAGGACTGAACAACAAAACGAAGCATCGGAAGAGAATGAACTTGCTTATTATACTGTTACCAATGAAGCCGGCAATAATTTGTTTGCAGGTATTTCAGAGTTACCGATTAACGTAGAAGGTAATGTGCAGATATTCCTTCGTATCAAACCCAATGGTTATTTTGAACCTTTTATTGCCCAGGTAACAACGGTGGGTACCGGATTTACTCAGTTTGGTACTGCGAAAGCCAATAGTGTTTCGAATGATAACCAGGATGAAACACAACATCCGGAGATTACCAAAAAAGGTACACCGGTACCATCGGTGATTACGGTGTTCCCGAATCCATCCATTGGCCTTGCTCTGAAAGCCGGTCCATTAGTGGCACAAGGAGATGGTAGTTATAATGTGAAGCTGTCTTACGTGTTAACCAACTACGGAGATGTGAATCTGCAAAATGTGATGCTCATCCATAACCTATTGAGTAATATCGGAACTCCGGCTACATTCAGTATTGTATCTGCTCCGGTTACAACAGGAACCATTGCTGCCAATCCTGCTTTCAATGGCAAAACAGATCTGAATCTATTGATTGGTGCCAATAGTTTATTGGGTGTGAAAGCAACAGGTACAGTAGAAATTACCATCAATATTAAACCCAATGTGCCCAATGCCATTTATAAACTGCAGGCTACGGCTACCGGTTTTTCAGTGGAAGTGAATGGAACAGTAAGTGATTTGTCGAACGATGGTGTTAACCCAGATACAGATGGTGATAAGAAACCCAATGAAAAACTCATTACTACGATTGCCATCAATGTAAATGTGCCCCCATTGGTAACACCACCTATCGGTACGCCAAAAGATATTACAGAAACTGTATTACTCACAGATACTGCATTCTGTAATTCAGTAACGAATCTGAAACTGATTCCGAAAGGAGCCGTAACAGGTGGCTATTATCCTTATGAATATCAGTGGCAGCAGTCGGCAAATAATGTAAGCTTTACTGATATTGCCAATGCAACAGATACCTTGTATGTCACTGGTACCTTGAATAATACAACATGGTTCCGCAGAAGGGTGATATCCGGAAGTTTGGAAGCATATAGTAATAGTGTTAAAATCACGATTCACAAAGTTGATAAACCGGTATTCTCACCGGCAGGTACTAAAGTTATTCCGTTTAATGGCAATTATAGTGTAACTGCATCTACCGCTAAAACTTACTTATGGTCTACAGGTGGTACCAGCAATACTTTAACGGTTGTGAATGCCGGTAAGTACTGGTTAAACATAACGGATAATAATAATTGTCCGGCAGTGGATACCGTCTTTATCCTGCCACCACCTCCTATGGTGAAAGATTCAGTATATATTTTTGGTACACCTGGTTTACCGGGTACACCTTCTTTGCAGACTGAGAAAAGTGCGAACAATAATATTGTATGGTATACAGATAGTACATCTACCAATGGAACTGTTGCACCGGTATTCCCAACCACTCCGGGTGTTTATACTTACTGGGTTACACAAAAAGATCCGGTATGGGGGCTAGAAAGTGTGCGTGTGAAATTTACGGTTACCATCAAACTTCCTGTGCCTATCACCAGAAATGCCATTTATATTATCGGTTCACCGGGTAATCCGCCGAACAGTGGTGTACAAGTGCAGGCAACCGGTGGTGGTACATTAAGATTCTATACAACTCAAACCGGTGGTACCAATGTTGGTGCGCCAGTATTACCCGGTGTCATTGGAGTGTATACCTATTATGTAAGTCAGGTGATCAATGGCGTAGAAAGTGATCGCATTCCTTATACTGTAACCATGCTGGCACCTACACAAGTGGTAGATATTGAAAAAGTATTGACCAAGCCTGTGCAGTTACAAGAAGATGGCTCTTTCTTATTTGGATTCACATTCTATACAAAAAACCTGCGTCCTGAATTATTAGATAGTATCAGACTTACCGATGACCTTACCACAGTATTCCCGAATTCGGTTAGCTTCAATGTGGTGTCGATCAAAGCATCGGGTAATTTAATTGCCAATAATTTGTATGATGGAAGAACACAAATTGAGCTATTGGCCAATAGCAGTAAACTACCCGGACTGAAAACAGATTCAGTAGAAATCATGGTGCGAATAGTACCGAATGGTTTCTCCGGTACGCTGAATAACACCGCTAGAGTGAATGCAGTGTCTCCATTTGGTAATGTAGGAGTCATCTCTACAGATCCATTCGGAACCGGAACAGGAAGGATACCTACTAAATTTGTGATTCCTATCGTAGATATATTTATTCCTTCCGGATTCTCGCCTAATAGAGATGGTACGAACGATAATTTCGTTATTACACGTCCATTCAATACCAATATTAGTCTTGAAATCTTTAACAGATGGGGTAATAGAGTATACCGAGACGAAAACTATCAGAACAATTGGGGTGGAAGAGGTAATCAGCCAAATCGTATACTGGGTGATGAATTGCCTGATGGTACTTACTATTATATTGTACTTGCGCTTGACCGAGGTACGGGAGCGGTAAGGAAATTCTCCGGTTATTTAACATTAAAAAGGTAAGTGAATACATGAAGCGAATAGATATTTTTTCAGCCATCAAAAAAAGTTACCTGCTGAGTGCATTTGTAGGACTTTGCTGGATGCTTGTACCCGAACAAACCCATGCACAACAGCAGCCCATGTATTCACAATACATGTTCAACATGATGAATATTAACCCGGCTTATGCAGGTAGTAGGGGTGTGGTGAGTGCTACTGCTTTGTACCGAAACCAATGGGTGAATATGCCCGGTGCTCCTCAAACCAGTTCTATATCGGTAGATATGTCTACTAATCAAAACAGGATTGGACTAGGTGTTCAACTCTATGACGATAAACTGGGTATTGAAAGAACAACGGGTGTGAATATCTCTTATGCATTCCGTATTCGTATGAGTGGATCGGGAACACTTAGTTTAGGTTTACAGGGTGGAGCTTTGAATTATCGGGCTAATTTTACGGAAGCAAGAACTTTTCAACCCAATGATCCCGCATTTTATCAAAATGTAAATGGCATTTTACCTGCAGCAGCAGCGGGAATCTATTACAATTCAGATAAATTCTATTTCGGGGCTTCTGTACCTGCTTTATTGAAGACCAAACTTCGCAATGGTACATCTGTGGATGTAACATCCGGTAGTCGGGATATGCACTATTTTGTTACCACGGGTACGGTGTTAAAACTTGGACAAGATTTTATGTTCAAGCCATCCATACTGATGAAAGTAGTAAGTGGTGCGCCGGTACAATTCGACCTCAACAGTAATTTATGGATTCAAAATACCATTGCTTTCGGATTTTCTTATCGAACCGGAGATGCGATGGTAGGTATGTTAGAATGGCAAATGAATCCGCAACTGCGCTTTGGATATGCATATGATCATACATTTTCTAATTTGGGCGTCTATAACAGGGGTACACATGAACTCATGTTAAGAATGGAATTTGGTTCAGGTAATGGAAAAATTGCTTCACCCAGGTATTTCTGATTTTAATAATTGTTGAATGAAAAGAATAGCTTTAATCATATCATTTTTTAGTATCACAGTGGCTTTGTTTGCCCAAAAAACAAACAAAGCCAAAGCGTTGAATCAAAGAGCACATAAAGAATACCTTGATGAACGCTATTCCTATGCCATCGCATTTTATAATGCAGCAGCACGCTATGTAAGTCCTGATTCACTGGTATTACATAGACTAGCTGAATCTTATTATCAGATAAAAGAGTATGATTCGGCTTATCACAGTTTTGATCAGTTGTATCAGCGTTATCCAAACGATGAAAAAATCATGCATCGAAGAGCAGAATTGCTGGCCAATAAAAAAAAATATGAAGAAGCCATTGCTGCATTTGCTGAATTGGCAAAACGTTTTCCATCCAATCCTATTTATCAGCATAAATACATTGGATTACAAAACCGAGCGCAATTCTTCATCGATTCTCTCGACTATTCACTCGGCTTTTTAAAAATCAATTCACCGCAAAGCGATTTTAGTCCACAGATACTTGGCAGAAACCTTGTATTTGTATCCAACCGTTATTATAAAAAAGTGATTCATAAACAATTTGGGTGGGATGCACTTCCCTTTGCACACATTTATAAAGTTACTCATCCCTCGTCCATTATTGTATTAGAGG
>JACVCQ010000206.1 GCA_016741945.1 Chitinophagaceae bacterium | reverse complement strand
AAGTTTACGGTTTTTTTTGAGTTTTAAGAAGAGGATGCAGGCAGAAAAGAAAATGCTTTACGGGATAAAGTTACGAAAGGGGTACTTAAAGCCGGCGCTACCGTGGTAAATATCCCGGATTCTACCGGTTATGTTTTGCCCACTCATTAGGGTGAAAAGATCGCCTCCCTCAAGAATCATGTATCTAATATTGACCGAGCCATTATTTCCTGCCATTGCCATAATGATCTCGGTTTAGCCACTGCCAATGCCATCGCAGGTGTGATCAATGGTGCTAGACAAATAGAATGTACTATCAATGGATTGGGCGAAAGAGCCGGCAATACTTCATTGGAAGAAGTGGTTATGATCTTACAACAACATAAAGATCTGGGGTTTTATACGCAGGTACATACACAACAATTGAATCCGATTAGTAGAGAAGTGGCAGAAATCATGCGAATGCCGGTACAACCCAATAAAGCCATTGTTGGATCTAATGCCTTTTCTCATTCATCGGGAATTCATCAGGATGGATTTTTAAAAGATGCTCAAACCTATGAGATCATCAATCCGGAAGAAGTAGGCGCAGAAGGAAGTAAGATCGTTTTAACAGCCAGAAGCGGTAGAAGTGCACTGGCCTATCGTTTTCAAAAGATAGGGTATCAGTACAATCGAAATGATATCGATATCCTGTACCAGGAGTTTCTCAAAATAGCAGATAAGAAAAAAGAAGTCGAAGAATCAGACTTACAATTGCTGGCACAGGCTTATCAAACAGAACCTGTTACTGCTTAAGTATGCAGGCAGCAACTATTTCTATGATTGGAAAGTAATACGATACAATGGCAAAAACATTATTTGAAAAGATTTGGGACAAACATGTCGTTAAACAGATTGAAGGAGGTCCTTCGATTCTGTATATCGATAAACATTTTATTCATGAAGTTACCAGTCCTCAAGCGTTCAAAGGGTTGGAGAAACGAGGTTTATCTGTATTCAGACCCCAGCAAGTAGTAGCAACAGCAGATCATAACGTGCCTACTTTAAATCAGCATTTACCAATCAAAGATGAATTATCGAGAATACAAGTACAACAGCTGATAGAGAATTGTAAAAAGCATCAAATAGAGTTATATGGACTGGGACATCCTTTTCAAGGTATTGTACATGTAATTGGTCCCGAATTGGGTATTACACAACCGGGCATGACAATTGTTTGTGGTGATAGTCATACTTCTACTCATGGAGCATTTGGTACCATCGCGTTTGGCATAGGAACGAGTGAAGTCGAAATGGTCTTTGCATCACAATGTTTGATGCAAACCAAGCCCAAATTAATGCGTATCAATATTGAGGGTGAATTAAATAAGGGTGTTGTAGCAAAAGATATCATCCTGTACATTATTGCGCAAATATCTGCGAGTGGAGCAACCGGTTACTTTGTTGAGTATGCAGGTTCGGCCATTCGTTCATTGTCTATGGAAGCAAGAATGACCATTTGTAACATGAGTATCGAAATGGGTGCCAGAGGAGGTATGATTGCACCGGATGAGACTACATTTCAATATATAAAAGGTCGTCAGTTTGCACCATCAGGCGAATCATGGAATCAAAAAGTACAAGAATGGTCCGCATTATTTAGTGATACAAATGCTGTCTTTGATCAAGAAATTCATATTGATGCTACTGCCATTCAACCTATGATTACATATGGTACAAATCCTGGATTAGGTATTGCTATTAATGGTTTCATTCCCATTGCCGAAAGTATACCCGATGAAGGCGAGCGTCATACCATTCAAAAAGCATTGCAGTACATGGGACTAGAAAGCGGTAAGTCTTTATTAGGATTGCCGGTACAACATATATTCATTGGTAGTTGTACAAATTCTCGTATTGAAGATCTTAGACAAGTGGCATTGCTGGTGAAAGGAAGAAAAAAGAATGCACATGTTCAGGTAATGATTGTTCCGGGATCACAGCAAGTATCGAAACAGGTACAAGCAGAAGGGTTAGATAAAATATTTCAGGAAGCAGGATTTGAGATCAGACAAGCAGGATGCAGCGCTTGCTTAGGTATGAACGAAGATAAAATTCCTGCTGGTGAATATTGTATCAGTACCAGTAACAGAAACTTTGAGGGCAGACAAGGAGCAGGAGCCAGAACATTATTGGCCAGTCCACTCACAGCTGCTGCTGCCGCAATCACGGGTGTTGTAACAGACGTAAGAGAACTCATGTAAAGCAATAAGCGATGAACCATCAGCCATCAGCCAAACACTACTTAAATAAAAATGGATAAAATAACCGCCATACAAAGCAGATTTGTTCCCATGCCCATCGAAAATATCGATACGGATCAGATCATTCCTGCACGATTCTTAAAAGCTACAACAAGAGAAGGTTTCGGTAAGAACCTTTTTCGAGATTGGAGATATAGCGATGATGATGAATCACAACCCAAAGCAGATTTCGTGTTGAATCATAAAATATACAATGGCGAGATATTAGTAGCGGGTAAAAACTTCGGATGTGGTTCGTCTAGAGAACATGCAGCTTGGGCTATCAAAGATTATGGATTCAAAGTAGTGATATCCAGCTTTTTTGCTGATATTTTTAAGGATAATTCATTGAATAACGGTTTATTACCCATCACTGTTAGTGATGTATTTCTTCAGCAGTTATTTCAGTTGTCACCTGCAGATACACTCACTGTAAGCTTGGAAGCACAAACAGTTTGTATTGATAAATCTGGTCAAAAAGAAAGTTTCGAGATCAATAGTTATAAAAAAACTTGTTTGTTAAATGGGTATGATGATATTGATTACCTCATTAATATGCGAGCAGCCATTGAACAATTTGAACAACAAGTAGCCTAAAGAAAAATGTATGAATAAAAGAATCGCTGTTTTACCGGGAGATGGTATTGGTCCTGAAGTCACCAATCAAAGTATCAAAGTGCTGGATGCTGTTGCAGCAAGATTTGGACATTCATTTGATTATCATTTTGCAGTTGTAGGGGCGATTGCTATTGATCAAACAGGTAATCCATTACCCGATACAACAATCGACACTTGTTTACTTAGTGATGCTGTATTATTTGGTGCTATCGGCGATCCTAAATACGATCATGATCCTTCAGCAACTGTAAGACCGGAACAAGGCTTATTGAAATTGCGAAAAGTACTAGAGTTGTATACCAATATTCGTCCAATTGATACTTATAAAGCCTTGCATCATTTGTCTCCGGTAAAAGCAAAACTCCTGGAAAGTGTAGATTTTGTAATCTTCAGAGAGCTAACAGGTGGAATTTATTTCGGGAAAAAAGAAAAGTCTGCTGACGGATATGCTGCCACTGATGAATGTACCTACTCAAAGTATGAAATAGAACGAATCACACATCTGGCTTTTCAATATGCGCAAAAAAGAAAAAATAAACTGACCCTTATTGATAAAGCCAATGTTTTAGAAACATCCAGACTCTGGAGGAGTGTTGTTCAGGAACTTGCTGCCAGTTATCCAACAGTGGCAGTAGATTATATGTATGTAGATAATGCAGCCATGCAAATTATTTTGAATCCTGCACAATTCGATATTGTACTTACAGAGAATATGTTTGGTGATATCATTAGTGATGAAGCCAGTGTATTGGCAGGATCGCTGGGTTTATTACCATCGGCTTCAGTTGGAAATAAAGCAGCATTATTTGAGCCTATTCACGGATCCTATCCACAGGCAGCGGGAAAAGATATCGCAAATCCAATAGGATCTATACTTTCAGCAGCTATGCTGCTCGATCATTTTGGATTAACAGAAGAAGCACTAGCTGTTCGAAAAGCTGTAGAATGGACTTTATTGAATGGCTTTGTATCAAAAGATATTGACCCTGTCAATAATTATTCTACCAGTGCTATTGGTGATTTGATAGCTGATTATATTGAACGAAACAATGGATTAAGCATAGGTATTAACGCCAGTTTAAATAAGTCTACTATTATCTGATATGTTTTCAGGTAATGTATAAAATAGGATTGTATAAAGTTAGTATTCAAGTGCGATGCAATAGGTATCGCACTTGTTGTATTCGGATATCAGATAACAAACAGTTGTTCGTTTAATGAAAAAAATAAAAGAGTTCTTTGTTTTTATTAGAGGTGGGAGTATATTCGCTGAATAGAATCTCTCCATGTTTAGTAACAGTACCAATATTGTCAACATCATTAGCACAATTATTATTGTGGTTGTCATTATTATCCCTGTACCAAACGGAGGAGGAGTTTTACTATAATATCAATCAACTGAATTATACAGCCCCGCCTCCAAAAGGCGGGGCTTTTTTATTTACTCAAAACAGATATATGTATTACGGATCATCCACCATTATTTACTTCAAAAACGACTTTGTAAAAGCTACAGAGGCAAGCATTGATGTATACAGTCAATCGCTGCAATATGGATATGCCGTAATTGAAGGGATTCGCTCTTATCATACGGATCAGGGAACGGTTATATTTAAAGCAAAAGAACATTACGAAAGACTTTGCTATTCAGCACAAGTAATGGGCATTCCGTTTTCAATAAGCGTTGAAGAATTGATCAATATCACTTATGAACTACTTCAAAAAAATAAATTTACGGATGCTTATATAAGACCTGTGATTCTTTGTTCTCCGAATATGTCTTTGTCAAAAGGAAAAGAAAGTTATCTAGCTATTACTGCATGGGAATGGACCAATGGTTACCTGAGTAACCAAATGCGCGTAATGACATCTTCTTACCGAAGACCCAATCCAAGTGGATTTAAGATCAACGCAAAAGTATCAGGTCATTATGTAAACTCAATTTTAGCTTGTCAAGAAGCAAAAGATCAAGGCTTTGATGAAGCATTACTCTTAGATATTGATGGCTATGTAGCAGAAGGTCCCGGAGCAAATGTCTTTTTTGAGAAAGAGGGTATTCTCTATACCCCCTCGGTAGGTAATATCTTACCCGGAATTACGAGAGCTACTTTATTGGAACTATGTGCTGAATTGAATATTACCGTAGTAGAAAAAAAGATCAAACCTGAAGAAATGCGTGGAGCAGATAGCGCTTTTTACTGTGGTACAGCTGCGGAAGTAGTGGCATTAGAGTCGCTGGATAATATCCCTTTTCAAAAAAGATGGGAAGAGTCATTAGGTGCTGTTCTCCAACAAGCTTATCAAGCAAAAGTGTTACAAAAAGAGTTTATAAGGGAAATGACAGAAGCTTAAATAGTATCTGTTTTACAATTATTGAATATGAATGAACTGAACAAATATTCTAAAACCATAACGCAAGATGTTACACAACCTGCAGCACAGGCCATGTTTTATGGTATTGGATTAACGGAAGAGGATTTAAAAAAAGCACAGGTCGGTGTTGCCAGTATGGGGTATGATGGTAATACCTGTAA
>JACVCQ010000205.1 GCA_016741945.1 Chitinophagaceae bacterium | reverse complement strand
TCATAGCAACTCACGTTTAATCGGTGAAAAAATTATTTAAAAGAACTTATTTGCTGAGGTTATTGAACGGATTTCCGTGTTTCTTTTCAGTAACTACAAGTTAATCTTTTATACCGATAAAAAGAAGAAAAAAATCAGGATTTTTTGAGGAAAATGAAAGTTAACAGTTGATAGTTAACAGTTGACAGGAATTCAAGGTTTTAGGTATGAAGATTGACTTGATTTGTGGAGGTTAGTTGATGGTCCATAGTCCATAGTCCATGGTTAATAGGGAAAAGGATTGTTTGATCAAATACTAAAATCTACTAACTATGGACTATTCGCTATGAACCATAAGCTATGCACCATGGACTAAGCCTTCGGATGCGCCTTCTTAAATACTTCTTTCAATTTTTCAATGGTATTATGTGTGTATACCTGTGTAGCTGCAAGACTGCTATGACCCAGTAGTTCTTTCACTGCATTGAGATCAGCTCCGTTATTCATGAGGTGTGTAGCAAAGCTATGCCGAAGAATATGGGGACTCTTTTTTTGTATCGTTGTAACAGTAGCTAAATGTTGCTTTACAAAAGCATAGACTTGTCTGGGTTGTAAAGGCTTACCTTTTTCCGTTTGAAACAACTTAGGACTAGCCATAGGTTTCTCTTTGATATATGCCTGTAATACCTGTACCAGCTCCTGAGATATCGGAATGATTCTTTCTTTATTTCCCTTTCCCAAAACTTTGATCTGAGATAAGGAAGCATCTAATTGTGATTCTTTTAAACCGATTAATTCACTCAAACGCATACCGGTACTATAAAACAACTGCATGACCAATTTTTCGGTTCTCCCCTTCCAATCATCGGAAAATGCTACATGATCAAATAAGGTCTTGATATCCTTTTCTTCAACAAATACCGGTAAACGCTTATTCAACTTGGGAGAGACAATGGTAGTCATGGGCGATTGTGCAATGACGCCATTTTTTAACTGGTATTTGAAAAAAGACTTTAACGCGGAGATTTTTCGATTCAGACTTCGACTTTCCATACCCTCCTCTTTCATTTCCGCTAGCCAACTACGAATAAACATGGGACTGATCTCCGAAACGGATGGACCATCAAATTGACTGGATAAATAAGCAAAGAATTGCTCGAGATCGGTTTGATAAGAAATAAGGGTATGTTGGGAATAACGCTTCTCAAAGCGCAGGTGATCTAAAAAGGGCTGTATGGCTGGATAGACAGGTTGAGACATAAAAAAAGTAGCCTAAAGTTACAAAACTCAGGCTACTGAATATATTCGGATGAAAGAAGGTGATTATCCCTCGATCTTGCCGCTAGCGATCTGCTGCTTATAGATAGCTTTCAACACCTCACCACGACGTCTAACAGACGGCTTAGTGAATGCCTGACGCTCTCTCAATTGTAACAATACCTTACTCTTTTCGAATTTCTTCTTGTACTTCTTGAGTGCCTTGTCGATGTTTTCGCAATCTTTTGAATCAATGATAAGCATAACGATTATACCTCCTCGGGTGTTTTTTAGGACTGCAAAGATAGGGATATGATTTAAACGCACAAATCCTTTTTGAATTTTTTCATGTCTGATGTCTGATGTCTGATTTGGATGCTTTTCTTTAATCAGACATCCTACATCAGACATCAGACATTAACTTGCAGCTATGTTTACAGGAATCATAGAATCTATTGGCAAAGTTATTTCTTTGGAGAAAAACGGCTCCAATATCAGTTTTTGGATCGCATCCCCTATTTCCGGTGAATTAAAAATCGACCAAAGTGTGAGTCATGAAGGGGTATGCCTTACCGTTGATCGATTGGCTAGCGGACAACACCGGGTAACAGCCATTGAGGAAACCCTCAAAAAGACCAATCTGTCCCATTGGCAAACTGATACTGTGGTAAATCTGGAGAGATGTATGGTGATGAATGGGCGTTTGGATGGACATATTGTTCAGGGACATGTAGACTGTACAGCTACCTGTGTAGAGCGAAAGGAACTATCCGGCAGTTGGGAATTCCGGTTTCAGATACCGGAATATTATGCCCACCTAATCATCGAAAAAGGATCAATCGCAGTAAATGGTACCAGTTTAACCTGTTTTGATATCACCAATGACAGTTTTAAGGTAGCTATCATACCTTATACTTTTGAACATACCAGCATACAACAAGTGAAAGAAAGCAGTATTGTAAATATTGAGTTTGATATTTTGGGGAAGTATATTGAGAGAATGAGGGAGTTGAATCATAAGTGAAAGGTGAAAGGTGAAAAGTGGGGCACATTTATTCCCTTTCACTTTTCACTTTTCACCTTTCACCTTTCACTTCTACAAAGTTTTCCCTTTCAACGCAGCCCCTACTGCCTGGTCCATCGCTCTCTCTGCAAAAGGTCTGGTTATTTCATTTAACTCTTCTATTTTATTCTGTATCAAGTTTTTATCCTCCATTGTCAACGCCAATTGAAGGGCTTGCATAGCGTTAGCCGTGGCCAGCATTTCCTCCTTGGTCATTAGATCCGGGTTTTTAGCGATGAACTTCTCTGTTACGCCCAGAATCTGTTCTCCTTCCGTTCTTGCTTCTACCAAGGCTCTTGTTACCATATCGTCCTTAGCATGTGTAATGCTATCCAATAACATTTGCTCTACTTCCTGATCTGTTAATCCATATTGAGGTTTTACTTCAATACTTTGTTCTACTCCACTGCGTAACTCTTTGGCTTTCACTACTAATATTCCATCTGCATCAATTAAAAATTGAACATCTACCTTAGGTAAACCGGCGGGCATTCCGGGAATGCCGGTCAGATTAAACTCTGCCAGTTTACGATTGTCTTTTACCAGGTCACGCTCTCCCTGGAATACAGAAATGCGCATTCCGCTCTGTCCATCTTTTTGAGTGGTATACTGTCTACCTACCCTTGTTGGGATCTTTGAGTTCCTGGGAATCAAAACATCCATTAAGCCACCCATGGTTTCGAGACCCAAGCTCAAAGGGGTAATATCAAGCAACAAGAAATCAGTATTGTAGCCCGCCAAAATATCCGCCTGCACTGCTGCACCCAATGCTACCACTTCATCCGGGTTCACTTCATCATTTACCGGCTTGCCAAAGAAGGCGCTGACCGCATCTTTTACAGCGGGTACACGAGTACTTCCCCCTACCATTACGATGGTATCAATATCATTGGTTTTGAGTCCCGCATCATTCATCGCTTTTTTACAACAGTCCATGGTTCGCTCGATCAATGGCTGGATCAAGGAATTAAACTCGTGTCTAGTAATAGTCAAGGTATCGCCATTCAATTCGGCCTCAAAGCGATCATGATCACTCAACCATTTCTTCGCTTCTTCAGCCTTTAACCGTAATGATTGAGATAATACCTTATTGGATTTCAAATCATTATAATTGATACCTACCTTTTTAATCCAATGTTGAACAATCACCCTATCCAGATCATCACCTCCTAAATAGGTATCTCCATGGGTACTCAACACTTCAAAAATACCATTCGAGATTTTCAAAATGGAAATATCAAAAGTGCCACCTCCTAAGTCGTAAACAGCGATGGTTTTCTCTTCGTTTTTATTTACGCCCAAGCCATAGGCCAAGCTGGCTGCCGTGGGTTCATTGATAATCCGCAATACATCCAATCCGGCCAGCTTACCCGCATCACGGGTGGCTTGTCTTTGCGCATCATTGAAATAAGCGGGAACAGTTATTACCGCCTTAGTGACTGGAGTCTTTAATATATGTTCAGCACGCTGCTTTAACTCCTTGAGAATGAAGGAAGAAAGATCAATGGGAGAATAGAATTTATCGCCCACCTGAACTTTTACTAAACTCTCGGTATCATCATCAATTACTTTGTAGGTAAATAGATCGGCATGCTCTTTTACATCGCGATAGCTTTTTCCCATCAATCTTTTTGCACTAAAAATGGTATTAGCGGGATCAATTTCGAGGTACTGCTTGGCCCCTTCTCCTACTTCAGGATTCCCAAAAGCATCAAAGTGAACGACACTTGGGACCAGACTGCTGGTATTAAATTCCTTGAGGGCTACCGGCACTTTACTTTCCGGATGGATAATGGCCACCAAACTATTGGTCGTTCCCAAATCTATCCCAACAATCATTTCTGCCTGTTGTAAACTACCGGTTGCAATATTGATCCCAATCTTTGCCATTATTCCAAATTTGAACCGCAAAAATACAGCTTAGAAACAGAGAAATGAGGAACAGAGGAATGAGGAATCAGAAAGTATCGGAAATCATAAATGAGGTTTGGGGGTGCAAGGTGTTAGGTATTAGGTATTAGGTATTAGGTACTAGGTGCTAGGTCTGGGTTATTGGGATATTGGGTGACTGGGCTTGGGTACTAACACCTTGTACCTTGCACCTTGCGCCAAGTACCTTGCACCTATTCACTACTCACCACTTCCGTCCCACTCACCCAATCGTGCAATGGTTTACCTAGGATGGGGATGAAAAAAAGATCGATCACGGTAATTCTTGCCAGACTGCGTATCAGTATTCGCCAGAAAGCGGCTCTTTTACCTTCTTGATTCACCACTTTAGAGTAACTCAGCCATTTGGCCGGACTCCTTTGAAAAATGATCTCAAAAAAACTATAGTACACAAATAATACACCGAAGAAGATCCAACCAAAGTTCAAATACGGATAACCCCAATAACGCACGTAGAATGTCCAGCCTTTATTAAAGCCGATAGCTAGAACCAAAATCAATAAAGTATCGATCACAAAATTCAAAGTCCGGGTACCTTCTCCTACTTTTCGCATGGAGCAAAGATAATGAGGAATGGGTGTTGGGTACTAGGTACTAGGTGCAAGGTGCTAGTATAAAATTTTTAGCCCACAAATTATCGCCCAGCACCTAGCACCTTGTACCTTGTACCTAGTACCACCAACAAAAAACTCACTACTCACAACTCACTACTCACTATTTTTGCCGCAAATCAACATAAGATGACATTAATTGAAGAACTGCGCTGGAGAGGTATGATTCAGGATATTATGCCCGGCACAGAGGAATTATTGAATAAGGAAATGGTTTCCGGCTATATTGGCTTTGATCCTACTTCAGATAGTTTACATATTGGCAGTTTGGTTCCTATTTTATTATTGGTTCATTTACAGCGTGCCGGACATAAACCTATGGCCCTGGTCGGAGGTGCTACCGGTATGATTGGTGACCCTACAGGTAAAAGCGAAGAAAGAAATCTCTTGAGCGAAGAAATATTGGCTTTTAATCAGGAAGGCGTTCGCAGACAATTGGAAAAATTCCTGGATTTTGACCCGGCTAAACCCAATGCAGCTGAAATGTTGAATAATTATGACTGGTTTAAAGGTATCAGCTTCTTGAATTTTATACGTGATGCCGGAAAACATATCACTGTGAATTACATGAT
>JACVCQ010000204.1 GCA_016741945.1 Chitinophagaceae bacterium | reverse complement strand
TAGGGATAACATTGATCTTCTTTAATAGTTCTTTCATTTTTTTCTTTCCGCCAAAATCGCCGCGGAACCATCCCATAATGGCAGGTAGTTGGATTTGATTTTTGATGGTATCATATACTGCCTCATTTCTTAAATAAACACGGGTAGCCAGATCTAATTGTTTATCCAATTGTTCTGCACGATAAAAAGCAATGGGTGGACAACTCTTCGCTCCACAATTCAGGGCGAAATGAATTCTGTAATCTACACTATCTACCCGATGTTTTCTTTCAAAGGAGGAGGGGAATAGACGATTGATATATCCCATGCTCCATTTTGTTTTAGATCGACGTAATAGTCCATGTTCTATCCGATCGAGACTTAGTTGCTCTCCTGCAATGATGATATTTTTTTGCCCGAAGAACTGTCCGCGTTTTTTATATTGATCCGGATTTTGCGCAAGTGCCAACTGGGTAAATGCGTTGTAAATATTCAGCCAAAAAGTTTTCTTTTTGGTATCATTGTTCAATTCTTGAAAGAGGTCATCTGGTGAAATCTTTTGTAAGTATTGAATCAGTGAATCAGCAGGTTCTCTTCGTTTAGCACTCAGTAATAATTGCTGAGATATTTTGGTGAACTGATTTTCTGCTGGTGACTGAATTTCTTGAGCTTCTGCAATCATAATGGTTCCGGGTAACAGTAATAGGCTTATCACAAAACGGAACAATCTTTTCATATAATAAATACGTTCATTGAACGCATATAGTTTTAATTTACACACCGAAAAATTACTGGTTATTATGGAGAATATGTTGCAAAAGATTGAAGAATGTGCTTCTTTTTTGAATGAAAGAGGGTTCAAGAACCCTGAAGTAGCGGTAGTACTAGGAACCGGTTTGGGTTCTTTTGTACAACACATAGATATTATTCATACCATTCCCTATCATGAAATACCTCATTTTCCGGTAGCTACAGTAGAGTTTCACAAGGGTCAATTGATCTATGGTATGGTAGAAGGGAAAAAAATCATGGCCATGCAAGGACGCTTTCATTATTATGAAGGGTATAGTATGCAACAAATTACTTTTCCAATACGAGTGATGAAAGCTTTGGGTGTTCAGTTTTTATTGTTAAGTAATGCGGCCGGGGGAATGAATCCATTGTTTAAAAAAGGTGACATGGTATTGATCAATGATCACATCAATTTATTACCCGAAAATCCATTACGGGGATTGAATGATCCTGCATTTGGCAATCGTTTTGTTGACATGTGTAAACCTTATGATGAAGCAATGAGTCAACAGTTGATCAAAGCAGCGCATGCTACACAAAAAGAATTATTGCATGGTGTATATGTTGCGGTGCAAGGCCCAAATCTGGAAACAAGAGCAGAGTATCGTTACCTAAGAGCAGCAGGTGCCGATATGGTAGGGATGAGCACTATACCGGAAGTGATTGTGGCTAATCATATTGGGTTACGATGTGCGGCAGTAAGTGTGATTACGGATGAGTGCGACCCGGATCATTTGCAACCCGTTAATATTGCTGAGATCATCGAAGTGGCTGGCAGAGCGGATGCAGGACTCAGTGAGATTTTTGCAAAAGCGTTAAAGGGATTGGAATGAATGTAGAATCATTATTGTTCCTGGGAAAAATAGGCTGTGAGCTATGAGCCACGGGCTCCGAGCTATAATTGATGGTTATTGTAGGCTATCTGTTATAAATGGAATAAATGGAAGGGCTTGAGAATTCGTTTTTGGAAAACACTTGTATAAAAGAAGTATATGATCGTAGCAACTATGTTATTTGAAGATTCAAATTCAATTTTGAAAGGCTCATAGCTCAAGGCTCGCAGCTCATAGCTGATTCTATATTCATTTATTCATTATTCGATATTGATAATTTTCAAAGCGATCCACCATTGAAAA
Organism: Chitinophagaceae bacterium; assembly: GCA_016741945.1. Lineage (GTDB taxonomy): Bacteria > Bacteroidota > Bacteroidia > Chitinophagales > Chitinophagaceae > Sediminibacterium. The sequence continues at coordinate 3,541 of JACVCQ010000204.1, read as the reverse complement.
GCACAGCATCTACCAATAGTTCAGTTGGCTCAGTTTTAGTTTGCATGCAGTTAAGCATATGCGCAAAAGCAGCTTTGCCTAGTTTTTCACCACTGGTTTCTATGTATGTGATTTGAGGATGAAAAAGTCTGGGGATGGTACCATTGCTAATGGTGAGCAAAGCAATATTATCAGGATAGCGAAGACCTTTTTCTTGAATGGTTTTTAAAACACCAATCAATACTTCATCACTCATACAGAAAATGATATCGGGAAGATGTTTATTCAGCATCTCATGACAAACAAGTTTTGCTTCTTCAGAACTGTTGGCATGTTCTATCAGTAAAGAGATATGCGGATGTGCTTGAAAAGCATTTTTCAATGCAGCTTCTCTTTTTTTTGTGATGGATAATGCAGGATTACCAAATAAGGCCAATATGGATTGATAAGGATGTTGTAAGATCAATTCAGCAGCCAGTTGGGCACTTTTTTCATCAGCCAGACAAATCTTATGTACGCCAGAATCCTGCGGAACATTATCAAAAAATAACACGGGTATTTCCAGTTCATACATTTTTTCAAAACTGCTCATGTCCTTGGTGTTTGAACTCAAACAAACAAATACGCCAGACACTCGATTTTGTCGGAATAGTTTCAAATTTTCGGATTCGATCAAGGGATCGTTCCCCGATTGTAAAATCATGACCGCATAACCATTTTTTCTGGCGTCTTCTTCTACCGCAGCAATAAATGTTTCATAGAAGTAATTAGAAATGGTAGGAACCATTAATCCTAACAATTTGCTATTCTTAGTTCTGAGTTGAACCGCATTAGCGTTGGGTTCATAATCAAGGGTGCGTGCCAGTTCAATCACTTTCTCTCGGGTCTTTACCGAAATATCCGGGTGGTGTTTCAAAGCGCGTGAAACAGTAGAAATACTGATACCGAGTATTTCTGATATTTTTTTTAAAGTGGTATTGGTCATGCAAAAAGGATTTGTACTGGGAAAATAAAGAAAATTTCCACAGCAAACCTTTGCGGAAATGGCTATTATTGTGCCTAAAGGGTTGATTATCTGTCAATTAATTGAAAAGAATATCTTTTAAAAGCCTTAAAATTATTGGATTGTGCATCATTTTGATGGAGAATGTGGTCTTGCCGAATGAGTATATTTCACACATTGGCTCAGATTCACAAAATTTTAAGAAAATATTTTGTTTCTGAAAAAAATGTGTACTTTGTACACGCTTAATAACCAATAAACTGCCATTTATGAATCTTTCGAAGCTTGTCAGGCCCGCATTGGTGGGTTTACTCGCTTGCGTATTTACCCTATTCGCGCAGGCACAAACAAAATCGGTTACCGGTAAAGTAACCGACTCCAAAGATGGATCGCCTCTTGCAGGTGCATCTGTGTTAGTAAAAGGATCAACGACTGGTGCTCAAACCGGTGCAGATGGTACTTTTAAAATTACCGTTCCTTCATCAGCCAGAACTTTAACGGTATCCTTTGCCGGTTATACTTCTTCAGATGTGAACATTTCAGCCTCTAATACTGCCAACGTATCGCTAACCGCTTCCGCGGATGCGCTTGCTGACGTAGTAGTAGTAGGTTATGGTACCAGAAAGTCGAAAGACGTAACTGGTTCTGTTTCTCGTGTTACTGAAAAAGATTTTAACAAAGGCCAGATTGCTTCTCCAGAGCAATTGTTGCAAGGTCGTACAGCGGGTGTGCTTGTAACACCTTCTACCGGTGAACCCGGAGCTGCTGCAACCATCAACATCAGAGGTACTGGTTCAATCAGTGGTGCTCAAGAACCACTGTATGTTATTGATGGAGTGCCCTTGATTCAAGGTGGTACATTAGGTACTAACGGAAGTGGTGTTGAAGGTGGTACCACTGCTAAAAACCCATTGATTTTCCTGAACCCAACAGATATTGAAAGCATTACAGTGCTGAAAGATGCATCTGCTGCAGCTATCTATGGTTCAAGAGGTGCAAATGGTGTTATCTTAATTACAACCAAACAAGGTAAAGGTGGTAAAGGCGGCGTATTCTCTTATGGTGCCAATACAACACTCGCTCAAACAGCTCGTCGTTATGATTTGATGAATGCACAAGACTTCTTATTGGCTGCGAAAAAAGCCAATATTGATGGTGGTGCTTCACCGGATGCTGCTGCTGCTGCGGTAGTAGGTATTGACAGAGGTGCGAATACTGACTGGCAGGATGTGATCTTCAGAACTGCTATTTCTCAGAATCACAACCTTAGTTGGTCAATGAGTAATAAGGGAACATCCATTCGCTTGAGTGGTTCTTATGATAACCAAGAAGGTATCATTAAGAATACCGGTCTGGAAAGATTAACAGGTCGTGCAAACATTAGCCAAAAGTTATTCAATGATAAAGTGAAGCTGGAAGCTAATATGACCATGTCAAGAACGGAGAACTCTTATGCTCCGCTTTCTAATAACGCAGGTTATCAGGGTAGTTTGTTGGGTGCTGCATTGCAGTTCAACCCAACCAATCCTATCTATAATGCGGATGGTACTTTCTATCAGCCAGGAGATCAGCGTAATCCGGCTCAGATGTTAGCTTACTTTACAGATAACGATTTCAATAATCGTTTCCTGGGTAACTTCTCTGCGAGCTATCAGATCACAAAAGCCCTCAGCTATAAAGTGGTATTAGGTTTAGATAATTCTAAAGCTGAAAGAACTTCTTTTGCTGATCCTCGTTTGGGATCTAACGCTTATGGCGGTACCATCAACGTATTTGGTAGAGACTATGGTAATGGTATTCAGGGTAATGGTCGTACCACCAGACAAAATCTGGAGACTAAATCAACCTTGGTTGAACATTACTTGACTTACGATAAAACTTTTAATGAGAAACATGCAATCAATGCTGTTGCAGGTTATTCATATCAGAGTTTTGAAAACCGTTACAAAGCTTCTTTTGGTTGGGGTCTGAAAACACCTGTTACAGGTCCTAAAGATGTATTCGTAAGAGATTACAATGCATTTACCAACTATGCCAACTTTGTACCCGGATATGACAAAAACGAGTTGCAGTCTATCTTTGGTCGTTTGAACTATACATATAACGACAAATACTTCCTGACTGTAACAGTGAGATCTGATGGATCTTCTAAGTTCGGTGCTAATAATCGCTATGCAACTTTCCCTGCCTTTGCCTTCAAATGGAGAGCATTGGAAGAGTCTTGGATGCAAGATATTTTCGGTGGTTTCTTAAGCGATCTGAGTTTCAGAGCTAACTACGGTAAACTAGGTAGCCAGGATAACTTAGGCTCTTATGCAGCGCTTAACTTACAGCAAACATTTGATGTAGGTTCAGGTCCTGTAACTCGCTTCATCCAACAAGGTAATCCAGATCTGAAATGGGAAGAAGTAGCCACAACCGGTTTTGGTGTGGATCTGACTACCAAAGACAGAAGATTGTCTGTAACCTTGGATTATTATAATAATAAGCGTACCAACATGTTGTTCTTCGCTCCAACACCCGGAGGTTTTGCTCCTACTGCTAACTGGTGGATAAATT
>JACVCQ010000203.1 GCA_016741945.1 Chitinophagaceae bacterium | reverse complement strand
TACAAATACCGACCGGAAGCATAGGTAGAACGACCACATGTTTGATCACCAAAAACAATAAAAAGTTTATTTCCCTCTTGTAAAGCATCCAGACTATAAGTTTCACCTTGTAAATTAAACACCAGCTTTCCGGGTGACAACTGTTGTGTTATTTGTCCGAGTACATTGGCTATTGGAATCTTCTTTGGAAGAAGAGAAGGAATCAGTTTTGCTTGTATACGAAACAATGTATCGATCGGAAAACAGGGAATGGTCTGTAAAGCATCTACAGCCGGATGTTTTAGATCCCTAAAGCGAATGCCTATCAACTCATCTCTTTGTAAGAAAGTCCAACGATAATGAGCAAATGATATTTGTATGGGTTGCACTGAATCAGGATGAAATACCATCACTTCCTTTTGCATCACTCCATGAGCGTATATGGCAATATCTTTTTCCAAGACTTGCTTTACGATATTTCCTTTTCTTTCAAAATATCCAACCCGTGCAGGAAGGGAAGGAATAGGAAACTGAATATCATCTGAACTAGTGCCTCCAAAATATTGTTTACCTTCCTTAATCCAGAAGAGTCCTGCCAAATTTAACCAACCTTGCTCTGATTTTAATTCCATGAGTCGTTCTTTCTTCCATTGATCAATTTCTTGATGATAGAGATCCTGTGCAATGCATTGTTGCACCAAAAAAATACACAAGACAAAGATGTATTTTCGAATTACTGACTGTTTCATTCTTAAATATATGATCGGTGTAATTTCGTCATTTTGTTAATTTTCAAAGCGGAATCTTTAATTTTTCACTAGAAAAGAAAATTGTTTACGACCTTTACAATATCCTGGCAGATAGTACATTCCTACACATAAACGTAGCCAATGCCGGGTAAACATAATGCCATATCAATTTTTCAAGCAGCCATAACAGCTGCACATCCTTCAGCCCTTATTCCAGCATATCTTCATGTATCGCAAGATGTTGTAACCATTGGTCATCAAACTTTGTCATTAACAGCAGATCAAAAAATCTTCATAATTGGAGCAGGCAAAGCATCTGCTGCAATGGCTTTAGAGACAGAAAAAATTCTTGGCGATCACATCTATAAAGGATGTGTCACAACAAAGTACCAACACAGCATTGCACTGAAAAAAATAGATTGCTGGGAGGCGGCGCATCCCATTCCTGATCAAAACAGTTTTCTTGCAGTTGAAAAAACCATTCAACTATTACAAGAAGCCACCGTAAATGATATCATTCTTTGTCTATTAAGTGGGGGCAGTTCTTCTTTATGGGGAGATGTACCTGAAGACCTTTCACAATCTGACATACAAATTGTTTTTGATCTACTGTTGAAATGCGGAGCAACTATTCATGAAAATAATACGGTACGAAAACATCTATCAAAAATCAAAGGTGGACAATTATTACGCTATGCACCATATAGCAAATGGTTCACCCTTATTCTATCAGATGTACCGGATAATGATATGTCTGTTATTGCCAGTGGTCCTACTGCAGTAGATAATAGTAGTTATGAAGACGCATTGAGTGTACTCAAGAAGTACCAACTGGAAACAAAGATCCCAACTCGCGTTTGGGAATACTTACAAAGAGGTGCTAAAGGATTATATACAGAAACTATTAAAAACAATGATCCGATATTAAATATTGTTACGAATATTATCATAGGGACGAATGATATTGCGATAAAAGCAGCTTCAATGAAGGCGCAGACGATGGGGTATCAGGTACATAATTTTACTCCATTAATTGGAGATGCAATTACTGCTGCAAAAAATATCATTGAATTTTGTAAATCCTATACAGGTTCATTACCCGCATGTATACTCACCGGAGGAGAAACAACTTTACATGTAACCGGAAAAGGTGTTGGAGGGCGCAATCAGCATATGGCACTTACAGCTTTAATCGAAATGAGAAAAAGAAAAGACAATGAAACTTTTTCACTCACATTTTTAGCTGCGGGAACTGATGGTACTGATGGACCAACAGATGCTGCCGGAGCAATTGCTGATATAGAATCGATGGCCATAAGTGTTCAAAAAAAATTAGACCCTGTTACCTATTTCGTGAATTGTGACGCATACTCGTTTTTTAAACAAACAGGAGGACTATTGAAAACAGGTCCTACGCAAACCAATGTCATGGATTTAGTTTTGGTTTTAATAGAATAATCCATACATGTAAAATTAGAAATCTATTCTTTCATTAAATGTTTTATTCATGTCTCTTAGACAATTCATTGCATCCAGAAAGTTTTTGCGACCATTCACACTTTTGAAAGATACTGCTACAGAAAGCTGGAATGAAATAGCCGGTCTCTTTGGATTGAATGATGATGTATTCTTTAATCCTTTACATAAAAAAATTGAAACACCGGTAAAAGTAATTTTGATTGGTGCAGGACATCGTGGTAATATCTATGCAAGTTATATGTTGGAATACCCTGAAGAAATGCAAATAATTGCGGTAGCTGATAATACTGCCAGCAGAAGAAAGCAAGCAGGGGAAGCATATAATATTCCTTTAAAATTTTGTTTCTCCGATTGGACAGAAGTTTTTAAGCAACCAAAATTTGCTGATGCTGTAATCATTGCCACTCCTGATCAGTTGCATACACAACCTTGTCTTGCTGCACTGGAAGCTGGGTATGATGTGCTACTCGAAAAACCAATTGCACCCACTGAACAGGAATGCCGTCAGATCTTACAAAAAGCAAAAGAAACAGGTCGTATAGTCGGTGTATGCCATGTGTTACGTTACTCCCCATATTTCCGTGAGTTAAAAGAAGTAATAGATGCTGGATTAATCGGCAATATTATCAGTATTCAACACATGGAACCTATTGAACACATACATATGAGCCACTCTTATGTAAGGGGGAAATGGCGCAACAGTAAAAAAGCAACTCCGATTATTCTCGCGAAATCATCACATGATACGGATATCATTCGATGGTTGGTGAATAGTCCGGTACATGATGTTCATTGCTTTGGAAATTTAAGCTGGTTTACCAATCGAAATGCTCCGAAGGGTAGTACAGAAAGATGTACTGATGGCTGTGCTGTAGAAGCAAGTTGCCCTTATTCAGCTATTCAAATTTATTACCGCGATCGAAAAAGACTCTATGTATTTGATCCACCCGCAGAAGAAGATGATTGGGGGGAACATATTTTAGAACAACTTAAAACCACTGACTATGGCAGATGTGTATACAAAATGGATAACGACCAACCTGATCATTTAACGGTGAATATGCTATTTGAAAATGGGGTAACAGCAGCCTTCTCCATGGAAGCCCATGTTTCTTATGAAGGTAGAAGAACACGAATTATGGGTTCTTCCGGAGATATTATGGGTGATATGGAAACTTTTGTATTGACCGATTTCAAAACAAAAAAACAAACTTCATGGAGCTTGAAAACCGATCCACATGGTGGCGGTGATCATAGATTGGTAAAAGATTGGCTACAAGCAGTATATCAACAAGATAAAACATTATTAAGCTCTTCTATAGAAGTATCTGTTGAAAGTCACTTAATGGCATTTGCCGCCGAAAGAAGTCGGCAACAGAGAACTATTGAAGATGTTAGATTATAATGGCATAACTATTCTTTTTAATTTGTTATTCAATTATCTATATGTCCACAAATCAAAAACTCAATACCTGGAAAGCTACTGCCATCAGTGGAAATGATATTACTTCTTCCTGCCTATATGTTTCAGCAATTACCATTGCAATGGCTGGACAATATGCATGGATTGCACTATTGATCGTAGCAGCCGTTTTGTTTTTATTTAGAAAGATATATGGCGAAGTTGTTGGAGCATTGCCTTTGAATGGCGGCGCGTATAATGTATTATTGAATACCACATCCAAAAGCAATGCATCTATAGCTGCTTGTCTAACCATTTTATCCTATATGGCTACTGCTGTAATTTCTGCCAGTGAAGCCATTCATTACCTGCACCATAGTATACCTCAAATCCATATTTTCCTTGCTACCCTTTTATTATTGTTCTTCTTCCTGTGTCTTACCATTGCCGGTATTTCAGAAAGCGCCATAGTAGCACTGGTTATTTTTATCATTCACATGGCATCTATGGCTTTACTGGTAATAAGTGCTATTTATTTTTTAGTTACCCATGGCATTTCAGTTCTGATTGATAATTTTTCTCTGCCAATCCGCGGGGGCAGTTTTGGCACCGCTTTATTTTTTGGGTTTAGCGCAGCCTTATTAGGTATTTCAGGATTTGAGAGCTCTGCCAATTTTGTAGAAGAACAAGAAAAAGGTGTATTTCCTAAAACACTCAGAAATATGTGGTTAGCGGTATCTATCCTAAATCCTCTGATCGCATTTTTAGCAATTGGGGTTATGCCCATATCTGAAGTAGATGCTTATCAACAATCATTGTTAAGTCATATGGCTTCTTTAACGGGCGGACAATGGCTGGCAACGATTATTTCATTCAATGCAGTTTTGGTATTGAGCGGAGCAGTACTTACTTCTTTCGTAGGGGTAAATGGTTTGATTAAGCGGATGACTTTAGACAGGGTTTTACCTCAATTTCTACTGAAAGAAAATAAACGAGGAAGTAGCTACCGCATATTGATTACATTTTTTCTGCTCTGTGTATCCGTATTATTAGTTACTAAAGGTGCACTTGGACCACTAGCCGGTGTATATACCATTTCGTTTTTATTGGTGATGATCTTTTTTGCATTGGGCAATCTTATTTTGAAAATCAGAAGATCAAGGTTACCACGACCTGAATATGCATCGCAATTATTTGTTGTCATTGCACTTGCAGGGGTATCAATCGGATTGTACGGTAATATCAAAATGCACCCGGAATATTTGGTGGTATTCTTGCAGTATTTTATTCCTACCATGTTATTGATCTATGCTATGTTGAACAGGAATCATATCATGGAATTTGTTTTGACCATATTGAAATCAATCACAACAGAACTAAGAAAACTTTCCTTATTAAGTCACCTTGTTATTAATAAGTTTCTGGATAAACTACATGAGCAAGATTTTGTATTCTTTTCAAAAGGAGATGATATTGCTACACTCAATAAAGTAATGATTTATCTACAGGAAAATGAGATCACCAGAAAAATCAGAATCGTTACTGTTTTATCTGAACACCAGCCACCACCTGAACAATTTTTAAAAGATTTTGAAGTATTAGACAGGGCCTATCCTGAAATTAAAATGGAATACATCACTTTAGAAGGAGAATTCGGACCTCAACTGATTGATCAGTTGAGTAATGAATGGAAGATTCCTAAAAATCTTATGTTCTTCAGTTCTCCGGCCGATACTTTCAGTTATGTATTAGAAGAATCAGGCGGCGTACGCTTGTTTTGCTGGTACACCGCTTTTAAAAAATTGGACTTTTGGTAGTTATCCTAGTAAACTTGTTGCATATTTTCTTA
>JACVCQ010000202.1 GCA_016741945.1 Chitinophagaceae bacterium | reverse complement strand
ACTGCTGCCTGACGGGCATCGTTGAAAGAGTCAATATTGCAGCAGCCAGTTTCTTTAGAGCTGGTTCCACTGCTGGCATAATCCCATGTTTTCATGGTGATGCCTACCACTTCATATCCTTCGTGATGGAGCATGAGTGCCGTTACGGTGCTATCTATACCGCCACTCATCGCCACCAACACTTTTCCTTTACGGCTCATGTAATTTGAATTAGTTTGCAAAAATACAGTAAGCGTAGGAATTCAGGGCTGTGTAGCGGCTTTTCAGTACTATTAGAGGTTTCGAATAACGAAAAATCACAGATCCACCGCCATTAACTTGAAAGTGTCGCTCCAGCCATCATACACAAAACTGCAATACCTGAGAACATCCCTGCCAATAATGCCGTCATAAGGCGCATTGCTATAATCGCCTTCCACCAGATCAATGGGTAAAGCTTTTTCTCGGAAAATGGGTAAGTAAAGAATCCCACGAAACAGCTTCAGTTCATAACGCCCACCGGCACCATCTACAGTAGCATCATCACGATAGCGGTTTAGTTGTAAACGGTCAATAATCGACTTGTCCAATCCTGAAATATTAGAACCGGTATCTATTAATAGACGAGTCGTGATATAAGTATGGAATCCGTTGAAGTTTTTAACATTTAAAAAAGTTTCTTCATCCGTATGAATTTCAGCCTCTATAATAGGGCCATGGTCCTGTAAGGTTGGAATGGTTAATTGTAATCCCTGCATATGGTAATCAATTTATAATCAGGCTTTGATACTTAGAAAGCTTGTTAAACCAATTTCCACACCTGCTTAAACAACGTTGAAAATTTGCGGTAAATACGGTGTCCACGATTAGTCATTTTGCCGATATTTACCAAAACTATTACGCTATGATAAAATTATTGGTGATCGGCAATTTGGGAAAAGATGCCATTTTGAACAATGTGAACGGAAAGAATGTGATCAATTTTACGGTAGCACATACTGAAAGATACAAAGATGCTCAGGGTGTACAAAAGGACCGTACGGTTTGGGTAGATTGTTCATATTGGACAGATCGCACTGGTGTTGTTCCTTACCTAAAAAAGGGGACACATGTTTACGTTGAGGGGAATCCGGATGTGAGGACCTATACTACTCAAGACGGCAGAAACGGAGCTACACTTACTTTGCGGGTTTTGAGTATTCAATTGCTTGGGACTAGATCAACAGAAGGAACCAGTACTGTGTCTGCTGGTAACAGTGGTTATACAATACAAGCTGCACCCAATGGAGGTCAACCTGCGGTATCTTCACCTAACGAGTTAACAGAGCCTATGGATGATTTACCTTTCTAATCTAATCATACATCTGAATCATAAAAGGGGCTCATAGCCCCTTTTATATGTTTACATCCATTAATCTATTCATCATTAGCTAGTTAGATTGGTAAAAACCGTAGACATACGCTCTTTTTTGCGTAGTTCTACGTAGTATTTTGTTTTAGCTATGAAATAATATTGCTGTGTAAAGAGTTCTTCTATTTTCTTCCAGGACATCAGAAGAATACTCATCAGATAACAGGGCAATATTGAAGTACCGGCTAACTGTTGATGACATCAAACCGGGCATTTCAAGAGCGGGTCGGTTCATGGGGGGATCAGCCCGCTCCTGTTTACTGATTTCCTACCTTATATTTACAACTACTAACTATTAAGATACAATGCAACACTTGATTTCTTTAGAGGAAGCTATTGATATGACTTCCCGTTATCAAGCTGAGATTCCAGCAGGCATGGTGAATTCAGAAAGGTTTAATAAAGAGTCCGTCTTAGCATTATTAAGTCAGCCCGGCTGCGTATCCATGAGAATTTATTATGGCAAACAAAAAAACGATACCATCCATGCGATACTAGTAGGTGTAGATGAAAGCGGTGCAGATATGGTTCAAACATCCAATTTTATTTTAGAGGAAGGAGACCGATGTCCGCCAAATTGCCCAATTCCGCCTTCACCATTGAATAGTTAATTGGAATGACAGACCAGATTAGACAAATAATTTCATACTGTGTAGCAATAGTAATGGCTGTAGGAGTAGTATATGCCATCATGCGTAGAAAAAGAATGGGGACTTATTATAAACCATTTTACGTCTATCTGATCGTGTCACTTGTATTTGAGTTATTTATTAAAACTATTATTCATTTAGGATATAAAAGTCCACTAATTAGCAATTGCTATGTTTTAATTGAATTTCCCATTTTTTTATGGATTTTTTATAATTGGAGTTCCCGCAATAACAAAATCTACTTTATTGGAGCATTTTTAGCGGGGGTGCTGATCTGGATATTTGATAACCTAATTATGAATAGTATTTTTCAATTTAATTCTTATTACAGAATCTATTATTCTGTAGTGCTTATTCTTTGTTCCATCAATCAACTCAATAAAGTAATTTTCCAGGATAATATTACGCTCTGGAAAAATGCTACTTTCTTGATCAGCATCACTTCAGTTATTTATTACAGTTACCGTGTTTTTATTGAAGGCTTATTCCTTTTCCAGCAAGAGTTTAGCAACGATTTCTTCAGAGATGTATATTTTATCATGGTTATTGTGAATTTTTTAGCACATTTGATATATACATTAGCAGTATTATGTATTCCAGCGAAGCAAGAATTTACATTACGATACTGATTACCGCCTTAATTATTGGTACAATCCTTATCTTTTTTCTTGTGACCATTATTCGTCAACATAAAAAAAGGGCAAAGCAATACAAAGACCGTTTACGGATAGAAGTTGAATTACTTGAAACTGAGAGAGGCAGAATTGCTTCAGATCTTCACGATGAGCTTGGGCCACTACTATCTGTGATCAAAATGAATCTCCATCTATTGGATACAAAAGATAAAAATGATTTGATGATATTGGGTAAAACATCCAATCATATTGATTATACAGCCAAGAGACTAAGAGAGATATCCAACAATATCATGCCTTATACCTTGCAAAGAAAAGGTTTATTAACAGCAATGGCTGAAATGACTGAATTGTTGTCTGAGGGTAATGAATTGTCTATACATTTCAACAATACTCTATCTAATTTGTCCATTACTAAGGAGAAAGAAGTTCATATTTTCCGGTTATTCCAAGAAGTACTAAATAATACAATTAAACACGCTAATGCTTCTGAGATCAAGATACAATTGTATATAGAGAAGAAAGAACTTTATATACTGATAAGAGATAATGGTTGTGGATTCGATAAAGAAAAAGTACTGGATCAAGGAAAGGGACTTGGATTACAAAATATTCTTCGTAGAGCTGGAATATTGAAAGGCAACATATACCTTGATACTGCACCAGGAAAAGGAACAGAATATCTTTTCAGAATACCTTTATAATCATGGAACAACTTACTCGTATTCGCGTTCTTATTGCAGATGATCATGATCTTTTCAGAGACGGACTTTCTCTATTGTTAATGAATGAGCCTACTGTTGAATTAGTAGGAGATGCAGCTAATGGAAAACAATTAGTGAAACTCGCCAAAGAACTTAATCCGGACATTATTCTTACCGATCTGAAAATGCCAGAAATAGACGGAATTGAAGCAATTAAAATACTGAAACAAAATGATCCCGATATCAAAATCATTACTCTATCTTCATTTGATAGTGATGCAATGGTAATTGATGCTTTAGAGGCCGGTGCGATGGGATATATCATCAAGAATGCAGAACGTGGCGAAATTATAGATGCTATCAAGATGGTATATACAGGAAGTCCTTATTATTGTAAAACAACATCCGGTCGTTTGGTGAAGCTAATTGTTCGGAGTGAATTCAATCCTTATAAAGTAGATGCATCTAAACTTTTTTCTGACAAAGAGAAGGAAATAATACGACTCATTTGTGAAGAAAAAACCAGTAAAGAAATTGGTGAATTGCTATTTATGAGTTCTCGTACTGTTGAAGGTCATCGTGTAAAGATCTTGGAAAAGATGAATGTAAAAACTACTGCCGGTATTGCGATTTATGCTATTAAGAATGGTATCTATAAAGCATATCAAGAGTAATTTTTACTTCATTTCTTATACTGTTCCCGCATTCGTAACTTGCAGTCATGAATCAGTTATATTCATATGAGTTGTTGTACACATTTACTAAAACCGTATTCCTCAAAATGGGCTGTTCTGAGTTGGATGCAACTACCGCCACAACTGTTTTATTATCTGCAGATTTGCGGGGCATTGATAGTCACGGTGTAGCTCGTCTCAGTGGTTATATTCGATTATGGGAGGTAGGTAGAATCAATACCACTCCGAATATTCAAGTGGTTCATGAAACGCCCTCTACAGCTGTCGTAGATGGTGATTCGGGGTTAGGTTTGGTAGTAGCACCTTTTGCCATGCAAATCGCTATCGAAAAAGCCAAACAAGTGGGTACAGGGTGGGTAAGTGTGCGTAATACCAATCATTTTGGTATTGCAGGGTATCATGCTATGATGGCATTAAAGCATAGCATGATTGGTATGGCTATGACCAATGCGAGTGCATTGGTAGCCCCTACTTTTTCTATTGAAAGAATGTTAGGTACCAACCCGATCGCAGTGGCTATTCCTGCCGGAGAACAACCGCCTTTTGTGGCAGATATGGCTACTACTACAGCAGCAAACGGTAAATTGGAAATATTGCAAAGAAAAAATGCCGAAGCTCCATTGGGATGGGTACAGGATAAAGAAGGACAAGCATCTACTGATGCCAATATTTTAAAACAAGCAGGAGCATTACTTCCATTAGGGAGTGATCGCGAACACGGAAGTCATAAAGGGTATGCACTAGGAGCTATTGTTGATATTTTTTCTGCCATACTCAGTGGGGGTAGTTATGGTCCATGGGCTCCCCCTTTTCCAGCCTATGTACCTATGCCCGAAAATATGCCCGGTAAAGGTCTTGGGCATTTCTTGGGTGCTATGCGTATAGATGCTTTTCGTTCTCAAGAAGAGTTTACATTGCATATGGACAATTGGATTAAACGCTTCCGTAATGCGAAACCTGCACCCGGACAAGATCGTGTGTTAATACCCGGAGATCCGGAAAGAGAATATGAACAAGAGCGAATGGAAAAGGGGATACCAATAGTAGCGAGTGTAGTAGACGATTTGAAAGCAGTAGGAGAAAAATTTGGTATCCCTTGGATGGCTTAACCTGACAATCTAGCTAACAACTGTTCTTTAAAATCCCTAAGAACTTACCGTCTCAACATTTACCTTTGCACCTCATTTAACCAACAAAAAAACGGGGGAGGGGGAATCTTATGAAAGTAATGAAGTTCGGCGGCACCAGCGTAGGTAAGCCGGAACGTATGCATCAGGTATCACAACTGATTACCAAAGATGTAGAGCCCAAAATAGTAGTGCTTAGTGCACTTAGTGGAACTACCAATGCTTTAGTGGAAATCAGCAATAGTTTATCTCAAGGGGATAGACAGGCTGC
>JACVCQ010000201.1 GCA_016741945.1 Chitinophagaceae bacterium | reverse complement strand
TTTTCATCAGTCAGGATTACTTTGCCATCTTTTAAAGAAGCTGTCAAAGAACCACCACTTACTGTTTTTACTACCACTTTACCTTTACCATCTTTGATAGCTTTTACGACAGCAGCAGCATCCAAGTTACCTGCAACTACATGGTAAGTCAGGATTTTAGTCAACTGAGCTTTATTTTCAGGCTTTAATAAGCTTTCAACAGTACCGGCAGGTAATTTACCAAATGCATCATTCACAGGAGCAAATACAGTAAAAGGACCAGCACCTTGTAAGGTTTCAACCAGTCCGGCAGCTTTTACTGCAGCAACCAATGTGCTGTGTGCTTTAGAACCAACAGCTACATCTACTACAGTTTTTTGTGCAGATACCGTAACAAATGCCCCCATCAGCAATGCGATGGCAAAAGAGAAAAATTTCATTTTCATGTTTTTAGTTTTTATAGTTTGTGTGGATTACTACATGTGGTATTGTTAAACAGTTCAATTAAAATTTTCTTTTTTAATTTTTTAACAGGGCTGTTGAAGCTTTTGGAAATTTTAGGCGTAGGGGTTAAACGGTGGGGGCTAGGTGCTAGGTGCTAGGTGCTAGGTGCTAGGTGCTAGGTGCTAGGAAAAAACTTCTCTATCACGAAATATATTGCAGTAGCCTAACTTTATTTCTCATACACATCAGAAATCAGAAATCAGAAATCAGAAATCAGACATCAGACATCAGACATCAGCCATCTATCTCAACTTTCTTCCTCAAAAAATGTTATTTTAGAATAAAACAATTCCAAATGGCTATTCCAACTTTAGCATTGATTGAAGCGCTGCGCGAGACTGCGAAGCGGTTAGAAGATGGAGCACAATACGCATGGGGAAATCATGGCTCCTGTAATTGTGGTAACTTGTTACAAGTGATCACAGATTTGTCCAAAGAAGAAATCCTTAGGTATGCGCATACAGGTATCGGAGAATGGACAGAGCTGGCAGAAGAATATTGTGGTGTTACAGATGCACCGATCAGTTTATTACTAAAAAAATTACAGGATACAGGGCTCACTCCTACTGATATCCATAATCTTGAATATTTAGAAGATAGAACCGTATTAAACGCGTTACCGGGTGGATTCCGTTGGCTGAAGAGAAACCAACGAGCTGATGTAATCTTGTATTTTAGAACTTATGCCGACCTGCTGGAAGAGCAACTCATCGCACAAATTCCGTTGCCATCCTTCGATTTGAAGGAGGATCCGCAACCTCAACTGGTCTACTAATTGACCCCTAAACTCATTAACCCGGTTATCAAAAACAGGTAATCGGGTTTATTTTGCCGCATAAACACTGTATTTCAAGTGGTTGAATTGTTTTCAACAGCTTGGATCCGTTACCCACCCCACTGACATTTTTGGGTTTTAACCCCTATATTTGCTCCTCAAAATTTGACCAAGTGCCGACTAAATTCTCAAAAGAAACTTATCTCTACTGGTATGAGCTTATGCAGCTAATTCGCCAGTTTGAATTGAAAGCCGAGGAAATGTATAAAATGGCGGGTAAAATTCGTGGTTTCTTCCACGCCTATATTGGACAGGAAGCCATTGCCGCCGGATGTATGACCGCTACCCAACCCGATGATCCATTTATTACTGCATACCGCGATCATGGATTGGCACTGGCCAAAGGTGTTAGCGCCAATGCATGTATGGCCGAATTGTATGGTAAAGCCACCGGATGTGCCAAAGGAAAAGGTGGAAGTATGCACTTCTTTAGTTTAGAACATAAATTTTTTGGTGGACATGGTATTGTGGGCGCACAAATTGGGACCGGTGCCGGATTGGCATTTGCTGAAAAGTATAAAGGTACGCAAAATGTGGTGCTTTGTTATTTTGGAGATGGCGCTGCCAGACAAGGGATGTTGCATGAGACTTTTAACCTTGCCATGACTTGGAAATTACCCGTGATTTTTATTTGTGAGAATAATAATTACGCAATGGGTACT
The DNA here is from genome assembly GCA_016741945.1 of Chitinophagaceae bacterium. Taxonomy (GTDB): domain Bacteria; phylum Bacteroidota; class Bacteroidia; order Chitinophagales; family Chitinophagaceae; genus Sediminibacterium. The sequence continues at coordinate 3,497 of JACVCQ010000201.1, read as the reverse complement.
TCTATTGAACGTACCAGTAACGTAACGGATATTTATAAACTAGCGGATGCCTATGATATGCCTGCTGATAAAGTAGATGGCATGACCGCCGAAGCTGTCCATGAAGGTATTGCCAGAGCCGTGAAAAGAGCACGTGCCGGTGAAGGTCCAACCCTATTGGAAATGAAGACCTATCGCTATAAAGGCCATTCAATCTCTGATCCCCAAAAATATCGTTCCAAGGAAGAAGTGGATGAATACAAAGAGCAGGATCCAATTACCAAAGTACGTACCACCATCCTAGAGAATGGTTTTGCTACGGAAGAGTTCCTGAATGATATTGATAAACGTATTGATGCTGTGGTAGAAGAAAGCGTACGCTTTGCTGAAGAGAGTCCATGGCCTGATGACAGTGAAGTATTGAAAGATGTATACATCGATCAGAACTACCCTTTTATTGTTGATTAATCTTTTTAGAAATATATCCCATTCAAAAACGAATAACTAACTAACATGAGTGATAAGCATGAAGTGATGCAAGACAATCAAGCCCTCGCAAAAGCACAAGGATTTTGGCAACAATACCAAAAAATAATCATCGGTGGTATTGCCACTGTGGTGATTGGCTTTGGCGGCTGGTATGCATATAGTGAATATATAGTAAAACCTAAAGAAGAGAAAGCGGCTGAAGCTCTTTTCAAAGCTGAAGAATATTTCAGAATAGACTCATCCAATCTGGTGTTGAATGGTGATGGTCAAAGTCGCGGTGCCCTGTATGTAATCAAAAATTTTGGTGGTACAAAAGCTGCTAATCTGGCGCACTACTACGCAGGTATCAGCTACCTGAAATTGGGCGATTTCAACAATGCCGTTAAGTATTTAAAAGATTTCTCAACCGATGCACAACAAGTACAATTATTAGCTTACGGTGCATTGGGTGATGCTTATGCCGAACAAGGTAAAACCGATGATGCAGTTACCTACTATAAAAAAGCGGGTACTATCTTCGAAAAAGATGATAATAATTCTGCTGAATACTTATTCCGTGCAGCACTCTTATTAGAAACAAAAGGGAAAACCGCTGAGGCGCTGGAACTCTTTAAAGATATTCAGACTAAATTTCCAAAGACTGATAAAGGTTTTCAGGCAGACAGATATATTTATCGTTTAAGCATTGAAAAAAACGATTTGGGAGCTAACTAATGGCAACAAAAGGAAATACTTCATTAAACAAAGGCATCCCCGTTATAAAGGATGCCTTTGTTGTTATCGTAAAAACAGAGTGGAACGCGCATATCATCAATAAACTCGAATCGGGTGCCAAAAAAATTTTGAAAGAACAAGGTATTGGTTGTAAAACTTTGGTAGTACCCGGCGCATTTGAAATTCCGTTTACTGTAAAAAATCACTACGCTTATAGCCAGCAACCACCGGATGCCTATATTACACTAGGTACCGTTATTCGGGGCGATACTCCACATTTTGATTATGTATGCAAAGCTGTAACAGATGGTGTTGTTCAATTGAACCTTACACTAGATGTACCTGTTGTATTTGGTATATTAACTGTTGATAATGAAACACAAGCTATTGAGAGGATAGGTGGCATACATGGTCATAAAGGTGAAGAAGCAGCCATCACTGCTATTAAAATGATTGCATTGAATCGTAAATTGATGAATCAAAAGTAAAAAATGCAAGTTCAGCTATTTGTACCCTGTTTTGTGGATCAATTGTATCCAACAGTAGCTTTTAATATGGTGAAAGTACTGGAGAAAGCCGGGTGTACAGTTACTTATAATACCAATCAAACCTGTTGTGGTCAGCCTGCATTTAATGCCGGCTTCTGGGGAGAAGCAAAAGATGTTTGTAATAAATTCATTCAGGATTTCAGCGGATCAGATTATATTGTTGCACCTAGTGCAAGTTGTGTGGGGTTTGTAAAAAACTATTACCAAAAGCTATATGAATCATCTGCACAACAACAAACAGTTAAAAAGCTGGCGGAAAGAATTTATGAACTATCCGATTTTTTAGTAAACGTTTTAAAAGTTGAAGATCTAGGTGCTCAATTCAATGGAAAAGTAACGTATCATGATAGTTGTGCAGCACTTCGCGAATGTAAATTGAAAGAAGAGCCCAGAAAATTATTGCGTCAGGTCAAAGGACTTGAACTGGTGGAAATGGTGGATAATGAAACCTGTTGTGGTTTTGGAGGCAGCTTTGCCGTAAAGTTTGAACCCATCAGTATCGCCATGGGTGAACAAAAAATTACCAATGCTACTGCTACCCAGGCTGAATATATCATCAGTACTGACATGAGTTGTTTGATGCATATCGATGGCTGTATGAAACATCAGGGAAGTGGGTTACAGGTATTACACCTAGCAGATGTATTAGCCTCATTTGATTGATCATAAAATATGTAAGGTATTATGGCATACTGGCTTATTAAATCAGAACCCTTCAAATACAGTTGGGAACAATTTGAAAAAGACGGAAGTACTTTTTGGGATGGTGTGAGAAATTACGCAGCCAGAAATAATTTACGCGCCATGAAAAAAGGGGATCTTGCTTTCTGGTACCACAGTAATGAGGGACTCGAAATCGTTGGTATCGCCAAAGTAATTAAAGAAGCATACCCCGATCCAACCATCGATGACGATACCTGGTCTGCTGTTGACTTCGCTCCTGCTAAGAAATTAAAGAAACCGGTTGGACTGGCACAAATCAAAAGTGATCAACGTTTGGCAAATATGGCACTGGTTCGATTGGGAAGGTTATCTGTACAACCAGTGACAGATGAAGAATGGAAAATCATCATGGAACTCTCTGGAACTAAATAATCGAAAGATGTCCACAAAGCCAAAGTTAGTGGTACTTACCGGTGCAGGCATTAGTGCCGAAAGTGGTATCAAAACCTTTCGTGATAGCGATGGCTTATGGGAAGGGCATGATGTATACGAAGTAGCTTCACCACGAGGATGGAAAAAGAATCCGGAATTGGTGTTGGAATTTTACAACCAACGACGCAGAGATATCGCCCAAGCACTTCCGAATAATGCACACAAAGGATTAGCGGATTTAGAACAAGACTTTGATGTACACATCATTACCCAAAATATTGATGACTTACATGAACGAGGTGGTAGTACCAAAGTACTTCATCTCCATGGTGAGATTTTTAAAATGAGAAGTGAACAGGATGAATCTTTGATCTATCCTATTCAGAACGATATCAAGCTGGGAGATACTGCAGAAGACGGACATCAACTCCGTCCCTTCATTGTTTGGTTTGAAGAACCGGTTCCCAAAATTGCTGAAGCCATTGACCTCACACGCAGTGCAGACATTTTTGTTGTCATCGGCACCTCACTAGCGGTATATCCTGCTGCCGGATTATTAGATTATGTACATCGATCCATCCCCAAATACATCATTGACAAACAATAACCGGCTGTTGTAACCGCTTTCTTAAACCCTATACAAGCAAAACCTCCCGATGGGGGTGAAACCTT
>JACVCQ010000200.1 GCA_016741945.1 Chitinophagaceae bacterium | reverse complement strand
AAAACCCTAAATGTAGTTCCCTTATCTGGTTCCGATTCAATAGTCAAAGCACCATTTAGTTTAATAATCAGATGTTTAACCAGCATTAGACCAAAGCCATATCCTTTTTCTCCGGAAGTACCATTAGTCGACTCTTGCTCTCCATACAGTATCTGATGAATTGTATCTTGATCCATTCCCGATCCGTTATCAACGACTTTGATTGATAATTGTTTGGTTCTTGTAATAATTATGGATAATGCTACAGTAACTTCACCCTTTGATGGCGTGAATTTGATCGCATTCGAAATAAGATTACCCGTAATCTGTAATAATTTATTTTTTGAAAAAGGAATGTCTTCTGTTTTACTATCTGTGAGAATTTGTAGAGTAATCTTTTTATTCGCTGCCTGTGGCGCAAACAATCTTTCCAGTTTTTCTTTAAAGCTGAGCAGGTTATATTCATTGCCATTTCCTTCTTGCGAAGGACTGTCTATCTTCTTTTCTGAAGTCAATATCTCATCTGCTAGTTCCAATAAAGAGTGTCCACCTTTTTGTATCATAGATACCAATTGTAACACATCTTCTAATTTATTATCATTGCCTTGTTCACTGATAATTTGTGCCAATCCTACAATACCCGAAAGTGGTCCCCGAATATCATGTACTACTTTTTTCTGTGTTTCTTTCACTTCTTTCACCCGATTCTTCAATCCATTGATGACTTTAATTACCATTAGCCTGTTGACAATTTCATCTGCAATTATTTTCAACATTTCTACTTTCTCGGGACTAATTTCTTTCCCAATGGTATCTAATACACATAAAGCCCCTAATTGGAGTCCGTCATTGGTTTGTAAAGGCACCCCAAAATAATAGCGTAAATTGGGATCATCTTTTACATAAAATTTATCCTTGAAACGATCATCAGCAGAAAGATCTTTTACTTCAAAGAATTGATCGGATACAATAGTATATTGACAAACAGAATCTTCTCTAGGCATTTGTTCCAGATCTAATCCAAAATTACTGACGGTCCATTGTGTGAATGAATCAATCATATTTACCAATGAAATATTCGTACCAGCTACTTTGGCAGCTAGTTTTGCCAAGTCTTTGAAATTTTCTTGTAAGGAGGAATAATCCAGATCGAATTCAGATAATTCGATTACACGCTGCATTTCATTTTCAGGTAATGGGGCTGCCATTTAAATGGTTTTTGGGGTGTAAATATACCAAGAGCAATGGAGATAATCATCACCCAAATAACAATTCATGATTATGCTACAAACTTGTCATTGAAACCACGACAATTCATAATAACGTTAAAGCCTCATATATTTCACTGCAGAATTGTTTTATATTTATTCAACAATTAAAGCCATGAAAAAAAACATCCCATTGATAGCATTCTTATTGGGTTCTATCATTCCGGTGATATTCGCTTTTACTGAAAAAAAGTCTTTGAAAGGAGCATGGCAACAGATCAATGGCTATGAGCAAACAACCCTTATTATTACTGACCACATTTTTGCTGTTGCTACGTATAACCTGAATGAGAAGAAATTTATCAGTTCTTATGGAGGAAAATATAGTATAGCGCAAAATAAACTTACCATTACTATCGAATGGAATAATCTAGATTCAACCGCTGTTGGCACACAAAAAATGACCGAGATCCAGATCAACAATAACCAACTTATAATAGAAGGTATTGCCGGTAGCTGGAAACGTTTAGATGATGGCACACCAGGGGCGCTGGCAGGTGATTGGATCATTACAGGTAGTTTTAATAATGATCAGGTTGCTAAAAGAAAAAGCCCATTTTACCCTAGGAGAACCATGAAAGTATTATCTGGAAAACATTTCCAATGGATCGCTTATAATGTAGTAACCAAACAATTTCTTGATACCGGAGGCGGAACCTACACAACAGAGGATGGAAAGTATACCGAAACCATTCATTTTTTTACTAAAAGAGCTGCAAGCGTTGGGAAAATTTTATTATTTGACTATACATTCGTGAATGGCGATTGGAGACATAAAGGTCTTACATCAATAGGAGGTGTGATGGATGAATGCTGGTCAAGAAGAGAAACGGTAGAAAAACAAATACTATAATTCATAAAAAAGCTAAGATGATACGTTCCTATATTCAATACATCATTATTGTTATTGGCTTTATACTGGGTTGTTTATTAATAGCCAATGCATACCGATATAAATTTCAATCAACAGAAACCATATCCGTTACCGGCTTGGCTGAGACCGATTTCATCAGCGATCAAATTGTATGGAAAGGTGTATTTACCCGATACGGTGTAGATCTTAAACAATCTTATCAAGCACTTAAATCAGATGAAGCTGAGATCAGAAAATATTTACAAACAAGAGGTGTTCCTGATTCTAACTTCGTATTCAGCTCAGTAAATGTTGAGAAAAATTATGAAACCAATTATGACGATAATGGTCGTATACGCGGTACTATTTTTAGAGGTTATATTTTAACAGGGATCGTTACTGTTGATTCCAAAAATATCAATTTGGTTGAACAGGTATCCAGAGAAGTAACAGAATTACTGCAGAAGGGAATAGAGTTTAACTCTAATCGCCCTAATTATTATTACAGTAAACTAAATGAATTAAAAATTGACTTACTTGCTAAAGCATCACAGGATGCCCGCCAACGTGCTGAAAGCATTGCAAAAAATTCAGGAGTAGGTATTGGTAAACTAAAAAAAGCTACCATGGGTGTTTTTCAAATTACCGGTAAAAACAATAATGAAGAATACAGTTATGGCGGCTCTTTTAATACCAGCTCCAAACAAAAAACAGCCTCTATTACTTTACGAGTAGAGTATCTTGCAAACTAAAAGAAGCATCAGAAAAGTATTTCATGACTGAACAAGAATTGATCCACAGAACGGAACAATATGTACGTAAAACGCTAAAAGACAGCGAAAGCGGACATAATTGGTTTCATATTGAGCGCGTTTGGAAAAATGCAAAACAGATTGGTCAACAAGAAAATGTAAACATGCTGGTTGTACAACTGGCAGCACTTCTCCATGATATAGCAGATTCAAAGTTTTATCATGGAGATGAAACCATTGGTCCTAAGATGGCGAGAAGTTTTTTAGAAAAACAAAAAACGGATACCTCTATCATCGATCATGTTATAAAGATCATGGAAAATATCTCATTTCGATCCGGATACGAAAAGCTTTCTTTTCTATCTACAGAATTACAGGTGGTACAAGATGCTGACAGACTAGATGCGATAGGGGCAATTGGTATTGCAAGGGCTTTTCATTTTGGCGGATATAAAAATCGTGAAATTTATGATCCTGCTATACCGCCTGATTTGAACATGACCAAAGAAGCTTACAAAAAAAGTACGTCCCCCACCATCAATCATTTTTATGAAAAACTACTATTGTTAAAAGATAAAATGAATACCATTACAGGAAAAAGAATAGCCGAAGAACGACATATTTTTATGGAAACTTATCTGCAACAATTTTTTGCTGAGTGGAATGGAGAAGCCTAATCTTATGACTATGTATACAAAAAAAATATGGCTATTGAGTTTACTGGTGATATCCGCTTGCACTACGCCGAAATATTTCAGAAAACTTGATAAGGATGAAAAGAAAGCGGTAAAAACAGCCAAGTATTGGATAAATGTTTCACCAAAACAAACACATGTACTCATCATAACCAATAAAGGAAACTTAGTAGTGAAATTATATGATGAAACGCCCTTACACAGAGATAATTTCATCAACAAGGTCAAAGCAGGATTTTATGATAGTTTATTATTCCATCGTGTCATCAATCGATTCATGATACAGGGTGGTGATCCGGAAAGTAAGTATGCTGCCGCTGATAAAAGATTGGGAGGTGGATCTGCACCAGGAGATCGAATCCCTGCTGAATTTCGTACAGAGCAACATATTTTTCATAAAAGAGGAGCCCTGGCTGCAGCAAGAACAGATAATCCTGAAAAAGCCAGCAGCAATTGTCAGTTTTATATTGTACAAAGACCAGTATGGCGTATTGCTGAATTAGACAGCACCATTCGCGCTCGAAATCTTAACCTGAATGATTACCAAAAAAATCTTTATACAACGGAAGGTGGAACACCACACTTGGATGGAGGTTATACCGTTTTTGGAGAACTTGTAACAGGATTTGATGTATTGGATTCGATTGCCACAACAGCTACTAAAAATGATAGACCTATTGCTGACATCAGGATGAAAATGTTTTTACTAAATCAAAAAAAGCGTAAGTAATACAATAGATCCATGATCCCCGAAGCAGGTGATTATTGAAATAAATGATTAGCTCTTTTTGAATGCAGGTTCGAAGCAAAAAAAGAAGATCCGGATAGGATTTATCCGGATCGTTGAACATTCCGCTGATCGGAATGCAGGATCTTGGTTTCATAGGACCAATTAGATTACTTGCTTAACCCGGGGCTGTTACCGAATCTTACCCCCCGATATGATCAGTAACAGTCCCACGAGGTATATCGATAAAGGCTTTCGCCTGATTATCAGTAAGTTAGAAGAGACTCGAGTTTTGGTATATTAACAGATGAGTGTTAATTTTAAACTGATAAACGGTCGAAAGTTTAATAGCCCCTTCTTACTTGATAACAAAATTACAGTTGTCTGTTATACAAGTCAACTGCGAAAATTCGCAGGTAGAGGTGAGAAGTGATCCGTAAAGCATTTGCAGACATGGAACCAAAAGATCTAGGTAAGTATACACGCTCATTTGTAACAGATATCCCTGCGGATCTTCACTCAGAAGAATTCCGGTATTTCAATGAAACCATTCCAAAGTTTCCAGAGGAAGGCATTTATATTTACTCTTTTATAAAGGGTAGAATGATTTACGCCCATGGCTGGGAAGAAGTGCTCGGATACCGTGATGATGAAATTACTATGCTGAAAATTGTAAGCATGACGGCACCTGATTACGCACCCTTCGTAGATGAATTGAATGATAAAGCACTTATGTTCATTCATAAAACTTCCAGTGATCTAGATAAATATAGCTTCTTGATTGAGTCAAAAAAACTTCACAAGAATGGTTCGGAAGTTCCGATTGTTGCCAGGGTGGGTGTATTTGAACATGAGAATGGGAAATTAAAATCCATTATTGGTCGTTTTCAAGTGAACAGAAATCTAACTTTTGGAAAAGTGATGCGTTATGCTGCATTTGGTCCTGATAAAGTTGAGTTCGAAGAAGAACTCAATAAAACACTGTTCTACAAATATGCTATTTCGAATAAAGAAAGAGAGGCTTTGGCCATGGTAGCCAAAGGCTATTCTCTCAAAGAGATTGCAAAATTTTTCAACGTTTCTCAATCGGCTATTGAAAAAAGAATCATTCCACTGTACAAACGTTTTGATGTAAAAAGCTTAACACATTTGGTAAGCTTTGCTTATGAAAATCATATCTTACCTTAATAGATCAGGACCTGCTAAGATGTATATTAGTTATCCAATCA
>JACVCQ010000199.1 GCA_016741945.1 Chitinophagaceae bacterium | reverse complement strand
CGGTAATGTGTAGTGTAGTACCCGATGGTTATCATGTTGACTTTGCAGCCATTCGTATAGCCAAAAAACAAATAAGAGAAAGATTATTTGCAATTACTGATGCTGTTACCAATACCACCACCGGCCCCTATCCACATACACTCAAAGGAGATTTTTATGAATCGGATGGTATATTAAGCGGCTCTGCTTTAAATATGGTAAAATGCGTGCAAAATCTGGTACATAAAGCCAATATTCCACTGGAAGAAGCTTTCCGAATGGCCAGTCTCTATCCTGCACAAGTAATGGGATTGGCGCATAGAAGCGGAAGAATTGAAAAAGGATACAACACTGCATTGACAGGACTTAGTGAAACGTTAGATGTAATTGAGGTAGTTGATGGTCCATAGTCTATAGCAAATGGCTCATGGCAAATGGTTAGAATAGAAGAGTCGGTATCAGACTTTTGATACTACATCTTCCTTTTACTATGGACTATAAGTCATCAGCTATGAACTATCGACTATGGTCTATCATCCTCCTCACTTCACGCAGTTTAATATCATAGCCCTCACGAATTGCTTTTGAAGAGGGTTTGATGAATGTATCCGGCATAATCCCTCTTCCTTTCGGACGATCTTTATCGATTACTAAACGATACAAGGGTAAACTCACTACAAGCCCTGAATTAGGCAATATAATCTTGGGAATATGCATGGCTGAATTACCGTAATATCCGCCACCGCTTTCTTCTCCCAGTACTTTCACATTCGATTGTCCTTGTAGCTGTGATATAAACATGGTAGCAGCAGAAAAAGTATATCCTCCTTGTATCAAATACAGTTTTCCATCATAATGATATTTGGTAAACGGTTTAAAATAATGCTGCTCATACCTGCGGTAATGAATTTTTCCATCATCCATTTTCTTGCCACCAAAATTCATCGCTAACCAATAGATAAAAGAGGGTTTGATGTATCGGCTATATGGCATTCTTCTACTGAATGCCACAATACTATCGCCTACTTTAAAAGGTTGGTTAATCAGGTATCTAGTCAAATCAATACTGTTCCCAACATTGCCACCACCATTTTCTCTTAAATCGATCACCAAATTTGTAATCGCAAGACGATTCAGGGTTTTGAAACTTCTTCTAAAAAAAGTTTTGAGTCTTCCACCTGAGAAAGTCGTCAAGCGAATAAAAGCGGTATTATGTATCGTGTCGATCGTCATGGATCGCTTATTCAGCAAACGAAGTTTTCTCAACTCGCGACCTGTTAATGCGGGTGTTGTATTGGTTATTTGTTTTTGCGTTGTATCTATTACCGGACGATATGCTTTGATATTTGTTTCTTTCTCTTGCCCAAGTGAATCAATATATCTGATTACATATACAGAATCGTTATCACCTAAAATCGTTTTATACCAACCGGGAAAATTACCACTCACAACCTGACTTTTATGATTGGTAATATATCCATCTGTACTGATGTATTGGTATATGGTATCTAAGATTTCAACAGGTGATCGGCTATTGATTGAGGTTATAATGGTACCTCTTTTAAAAACAGAATCATTTTTATAAGCACTTCCCAATACTACCAAACTATCATCCCAAGCTTTTAATGCCAATGGGAATTGTGGAAAGCGATAACGATTGGCTATTTTACCATAGGCTTTGGAAAAACGGACGGTGGTATGTCCACAACGAATGGTTGCAATGAGTTTGGACAATCGGTTTTTATATTCTACTTCATTCAACGAATCCGTAATACCCGCAATCGTTGTTTCAAAATAATAATCAATACTGTCTTTAGAGGTATACCAATATAAACTTGGGTGGTTGGCTTCTAATACTTTTTTGAGTGTTCTAACATCTTCCTGTAAATCTGCTGCTGCCATTTTTGGAAGGGGAGGATTAAAGTTTTGCGCAGCGGCTGATGCTGAAACAATCAGTACTAAAATGCCCAATATAAATGTTCGGATAGAGTTCATAAGTGTCTACTGCTGAAAAGCATTCCAGCCTTGTGCAGTGATATCAAAACTATTTCCGCCCTTGGTTAATAATTTGCAACCTTCTTCCAACTCAGCCATATAACCAATTACACTGATGTCTTCATTGAGTGTTATTTTATCATAATCCTCTTGTTTGAGTGTAAAGATGAGTTCGTAATCCTCTCCACCATTCAATGCACAAACAGTAGGATCCAGTCCAAATTTAAAGGCGGCTTTTCTGCTATCTTCTGCAATGGGAAGCTTTTCTTCATAAATACGGCAACCCAATGCACTTTGTTTACAGATATGTAAAATTTCACTGCTAATACCATCACTCACATCCATCATAGCAGTAGGAACAATATTGTTTTGTTCAAAAAAATCGATGATCTCTTTTCGGGCTTCCGGTTTTAACAATCGGCCTACGATATAACTTTCATTTTCCAGATCCGGTTGAATTTGAGGATTTTCAAGGTAAATTTTCTTTTCCCTTTCCATCAAAGTTAGTCCCAGATAAGCTCCCCCCAGATCGCCACTTACACATATTAAATCGCCTTTTGATGCGGTACTTCTTTTTACGAATTTCTCAGGAGCCACTTCACCAATGGCTGTAACCGATATTACAAATCCCTTAGCAGAAGAGGAAGTGTCGCCACCAATCAGGTCTACTTTGTGTTTTTCACAAGCAACATGAACACCTTCATAAAATTCAGTGACTGCTTCCAAACTAAAACGATTGCTGATTCCAATGCTTACGGTGATCTGCGTTGGTGTTGCATTCATCGCATAGATATCGCTGAGGTTCACCATCAATGCTTTATAACCCAAATGTTTTAATGGTGTATACATGAGATCAAAGTGTATACCCTCTAATAATAAATCGGTGGTAATGACTGTTTGTTTTCCGAAATGATCGATTACAGCCGCATCATCACCTACGCCCAAAATAGTAGATGCATTATGTGTTTCAAAATTCTTGGTGAGGTGTTCAATCAATCCAAATTCACCCAAACTCGCTATTTCTGTTCTTGTTTCACTCATAATCAAGTATAAATAATGAATAATGAATGTCGAATATCCAATTTCGAAATTGAATATTCGACATTCTTAATTTCCAACCGGACCCCCATTTACAATCGCTACCAGCTCGTCGTGTATTTTACCATTGGTGGCAATGATATGTGGCTGGTAGGGCGAATAATGACTGCCTTTAAAATCGGTCACTTTACCTCCTGCTTCTTCCACCATTAAAAATCCGGCTGCACTATCCCATGCCTGTAATTTATGTTCATAGAAACCATCAAATCGTCCGGCAGCAACCCAGCACAGGTCAATGGCAGCACTGCCAAGCCTTCTTACCGGAACTCCTTTTCGGATTAGTTTTTCAAATACTTGTAATGGACCATTTTCCATATCCAGATAAGTGTAAGGGAATCCGGTTACCAAACAGCTTTTGATGACTTCTGTTTTATCACTCACCTGAATTTTTTTATCATTCAATGTGGCGCCAAATCCTTTTTGAGCAAAGTAAAATTCATTGATGAATGGATTGTATACTGCCCCTAGTATCATTTCACCATCTTGTTCAATACCAATACTCACACAACAAATGGGAATTCCATTTGCAAAATTTACAGTGCCATCAATGGGGTCAATGATCCATTTATAAGAAGAATCTTGAATGATTTCTCCTGTTTCTTCACTTAAGATAAAATGATCCGGGAAATCTTGTCTGATTACTTCAAAAATGGCTTTTTCTGCAGCATGATCAGCTTCTGTTACCAGATTATTGACACCTTCTTTGTTGCTGATCGTAAATTGTCCGTTGAAAAAATGTTGTAATTGCGCAGCTCCTGCCTCGGTAGCTTTAATAAGTGTTTGCTTCAACATAGCGCAAAAATAACGAACCTGTGGTTAAGGGACAAGAAAGAAGGTCTAAGTGACTTCTTCGGAGAACAAGTAACAAGCGTGAATACGGTGCTTCTAAGTATTATTGCATATTGAAAGCCATCATTTGACACTCAGTATCATTATAGTGAATTACAATGTGCGAGCCTTTTTGGAGCAATGTATACGTACTGTATTAACTGCTTCTCATCATATCGATACTGAAATTATTGTAGTAGATAACAGTTCTTCCGATAATTGTATCCCCATTTTACAACCCTTGTTTCCGAAAGTACAATTTATCAGATCAGATACTAACCTGGGTTTTAGCAAAGCCAATAATTTAGCCTTACAAAAAGCTTCAGGATCATTTATTCTTTTTTTGAATCCCGATACGCTGTTACCCCCTGCTACATTGTTAACCTGCTTACAGCATTTTTATTTGCATGAGCAAACAGGAGCATTGGGAGTTCGCATGATCAATGGATTTGGCGAATTTTTACCGGAGAGTAAAAGAGCGATGCCTTCACTCTCAACAGCTTTTTTAAAGTTAAGTGGTCTGGCGGCCATATTCCCTTCTTCCGGTTTTTTCAATCGTTATGCACTTGGGCATCTTTCTCCGTTACAAAATCATTCGGTTGAAGTATTAGCCGGGGCGTTTATGATGGTTCGAAAAAATATTCTTGACACACTCGGTGGATTTGATACCGACTATTTCATGTATGGCGAAGATATTGACCTAAGCCTTCGTATTGCCAAAGCCGGCTATACACTACAATACCTGGCACAACCGGCAATCGTGCATTACAAAGGACAAAGCTCAAAACAAAGAAGACTTTTTCATACTGCCATTTTTTTTGAGGCTATGAAGATCTTTGTACAGAAACATTATCGCTTAGGCTGGATGTTGATTCCTATGATTCATGGGTTCAGTTTATTGACACAACTGAAGAAAAAAATCTCAAAATCAGGTACTACAGAAGCATTGTTACAAAGACATAAGAACTTATTGGTTGTATGTAAGGAAGCGCATCAATCAGAGATACTTTTTATTCTTGAACAACAAAATATGTCTGAAAGCTATCTTTCATGTATTCATCCGTATCAACAGTCTATTGAGCTACTTCATAATGAAATCAGGAAATATCATGCTGAACAAATATTGATTCGCATCCCTGATCTAGATATGTCAGATGCCATTCATTTGATGGAAAAAAATAGAGGGATGTTTTTTCGATTTATTTTTGCTGGTTCAGCTACCATTAGCTTTAACAATTGAGTACTCTATTTTTACACGCTTTTAATGTAGTTTCGTATATTCACTTAACCCGAGTCTGACGATGGCCATATTCGATATCAAACTTCCCAATAGAATTCTTAAAGCATTAAGACTGCCGCAGAACAATCCGCGCAGACAGCAGATCAGGGTATTAAAAAAATTATTACGAAAGGCGCGTTTTACTGCTTTTGGTCAGCAATACCGTTTTGATGAGATTTTATTGAGTAAGCATCCCGGAAAAAAGTTTCAAGAACTGGTACCCACTTTCAATTATAATACAATACATCAGGAATGGTGGCATAAAACACTAGAAGGTATACCGGATATTTGTTGGCCGGGCAAAATCCGTTATTATGCCTTGAGC
>JACVCQ010000198.1 GCA_016741945.1 Chitinophagaceae bacterium | reverse complement strand
TAATTAGTGGTTTTTCTTTTCTTGCTTCCCTTTTCTCTTTTTCAAATTCACGTTTACTTTTTTGTTCTGCTCTTAACTCTTTCTGTATCGCGCGCATTTCTTTTTTTTTCTTTTGCTTTTTCGCTTGGTATTCATACTCAAGGATTAGTTCTTTTTCTTTTAAGTACAGGTATTCGCTGTCTATATAAACTTGGAATCCCTTTCCTAATTTATTGATACCATCAAATAGTTTATGCATACGCTCTTTCATCTGATTCACGTTATTCCATTTGACTTTAGATATCAACACATCACATTCTCCATTAAAAGCTCGGAGCATTAATTTCTTATACACTTTTACAACCGCTTTCCCTTTTGCTTCACTACCTTCTACCGTCCAACTCGTAAGACAGATCGCAGCTGTATCACTAGCGATCATTTCCTTTTGGCGTTGAATAATTTTGTTTTGCTCCTCTCTATAATCGTCCGACTTTTCAAAATCATAAATAGGTTCATATATCCCAAACTCAATAAGGTCTAGCTTATTTTCAAAAACGCTAACTTCTTTTCGCAGATTCTTGTATACTTCTAATGCGCTTTGATAGTCGTTATTTAAAGCAGTTAATGACGATTGTAATTTTATTATTTCTTCATTTTTTTCTGCGATAGTTTGATTTAAAATCTTCTTCTGCCTTTCTGCCTCAACCTCAATATCAGATATAGATTTATACCTTTCAAGTTGAGACTTTAGTTGTTTAATCTCATTAAGTTCTTTTTTCTTTATAAAATCGAAAAAGCCCATTTCTTAAATCTTTATTAGAGTATAAAATTCATTATTTTCTCAAAATCACCGCATACCTCGTCGTCTCTGCGGAAAAAGAAAATGCTTAAAATTTAAGGTTTGTATCTTTATGTTTGCAATTCTTTTTTTTATTTGCCTGACTTTACTAAATCACGAGTAGTTTCTAACATTGTTTTCATCATTTCATTTGTTGCTTTATTTGGCTTTTTCTCGATGTGTCGTTCTTCAATAGGAGTTTTATAAACATTAAGTACAGCTTCCATAATTAATCGATCTTTATTTGTATCATCTTTAATTCTACTTGCATAAGCATCAATTGTCAAAGCAACAGCAGATTTGAAAGCATATTCTTCCTGGAAATTTCTTTCTTTTCGATACTGATTGATTGAAAAAAGCAAAAGAAATATTGCTGGAATTGTCTTGAGAGTATTAATTGCAAATACTTGCCACCAAACATTGATATCAATAATTGCTGCTTGATTCTTAAATAAAAAGAAAACCCAAGCTACTGGCGCAATCGACATAACAGGAACAGCCACACGCCAAAATCTTACCGGGTCACTTAATTCTATTTTGCGTTGTTTGAAAGTTTCAAAGAGAGACACGCCAACTTCTCGGCCAATTAAATCCTCTAAATATTTTATTCTCTCCTCAAAGAAAGAACGCTTCCCTTCAACAAATGATAAATGCCCCTCATTTGCAGTTACTTGTTTTTTAAACTCCTCTATCTGCGATAAAACTGTTTTAACATTCTCAGTTAGCTTATCGTTCGTTGAATTATAAAGGTCTTGTAACTCTTGTAGTTTTTTATCAGCAGCAGATTTATTTTGCTCCTGCTGTTCTAGTAAAGTATTAAGTCGTGAACCTTGTTCAGTTCCTTTGTTTAGCAACTCAGCAATTTGAGTTGCATTTGTGTTGCTTGTAGTAAGATTTGTAGTAATCTGTGCAAGCTCCTCACGCTTTTGAGATATTAAACTTTGAATTTCTTTTTTTGAGTTTTCAAGTTCTGCAAACTGTTTCTCAATTTCCTTTTGCTTATTATAAATGTTTGTTTCAATGAGATTTAATTTCTCAGATAACTTGTTAAGGCTACCAGACACTGTTTCAGATGATTTCC
Organism: Chitinophagaceae bacterium; assembly: GCA_016741945.1. Classification (GTDB taxonomy): domain Bacteria; phylum Bacteroidota; class Bacteroidia; order Chitinophagales; family Chitinophagaceae; genus Sediminibacterium. The sequence goes on along the minus strand of JACVCQ010000198.1, from coordinate 3,631 downwards.
TTGACGGCTTATCATAAAAGCCATGTTCAACTTGGTAAGCAACCAGCCAAATCAAAGATGATTCTGCTTGAGTAATGTTACTGGAATTAATATGGCTGAAATAATTTTGCATTTGGTTGTCGACCTGTGCAGTTCCAATTTGCGCCTGTGTAAAAGTAAAAGGAAGAACCAAAGTGTTCTCCCTATTTTCGAATTCAGAAATGAATTGCTGAAATACTCTCTTCGAAAGGTAGATGAATTCAGGCAGGTTCATATGGGTCAATTCAATATTTTCTAAATCGGTTCTGTCAGGATAAAGCCGACCAACAAACTCATCAAAATTTATGGAATCGATTTGATGTGCTTGATCAAAAATGCTTTGAGCTTGTTGTTTGTTCATTATCTATCAGTTTAAGTTGCCAAAATTAATTTTGTGAATAATGATTGAAGTTCGCACTGTTACCAATGAGTTGTTGATAACTCATAAACATGCGAACTTTAACTCAAGACCTGTATCAAGCAATTTCATTGATATAATTTTCGGTTCACAGACACACCACCTCATCATCCAAATACACCATCACCTCTGCACAACAATCTCTCGTTCGCACTCCAATAAAATCAGGAAATAAAAAATATGGGGGAACTCTAATATACTGATTTATTTGAATATTACAAACAGAAGGAATAATGAATCGTGAATATTGAATCATGAATGATGATAATTGGATGATGAAGTGTGTCTGTTTATTCCTGAATGTCTATTCCTGAAATCACTTTACAGAGGGTACGGTGTCTATTCCTGAAATTGTCTATTCCTGAAATCACTTTACAGAGGGTACGGAATTAAAAATGTGGATAAACCGAACTATGGGTGAACCCCTAGTGAACCCTTACTGAACCCTTGGTGAACCCCCCTGTGAACCCCCTTACCCTCTAACATCTATGCAAAGAACAAAACAACTTGCATACACCCCGGTGGTGGGAGACCCTTCGTCGCCGACGCGATCTGCCAAGGCGGACCGCGAGGCTCCTCAGGGTGACAGGTCCTAAACAGAACTCTTGTCACCCTGAGCGCAGCGAAGGGGCGAAGGGGACATTCCGTTATAACTCCGTTACAAGTCCGTTATAAGTCCGTTATCGGTCCGTATTCCAAGCGGTATTCATTCGAGTTTCATTTGATATTCATCCGCCCTCCATTCGTATTATATCAACCCTCCCCCTAGGTATCAGCTTATCCTCCCCTTACCTATCTATGGCATTGGCTATCACCCTTCGGGTTTTTCTCAGGAATACCCGAACAAGTACGGCACCGCCCTGAGGAGCCTCGCGGTCCGCCTCGGCGGATCGCGTCGGCGACGAAGGGTTCCCGATCTCGTAACTACCCACCCTTTATTGCCTGTACTTTTGCAACCACATCCATTGAGCCACAAGAAATTACATATCGCCCTGGTAGGTAACCCGAATAGCGGGAAGAGCTCATTGTTCAATAGCCTTACCGGATTGAACCAGAAAGTGGGCAACTTTCCGGGTGTTACCGTTGATAAAAAGACCGGCAGTACCAAACTGGATGACCGCACCGAAGCTGAACTCATTGATCTGCCCGGTACCTACAGTCTCTATCCGCGCAGGGCCGATGAATGGGTGGCCTATAAAGTACTCATGGGTGCCGATACTGATCTGAAAGCCGATGTGGTATTACTCGTGGCCGATGCCAGCAACCTCAAACGCAACCTGCTCTTCTGTAGTCAGATGATCGATCTGAAGATTCCGGTGGTGATGGCACTCACCATGAATGATATCGCTTCCAAAAAAGGCATCAAGATCGATATCAGTGGACTGGAAGCAGATCTCGGTATTCCCGTTGTAGCAGTGAACCCCAGAAAGAACAAGGGTCTTAACGAACTCAAGAAAGTATTGGCACAGGTTACCAGACTAGGTAACAGTGCCGTACCTCGTGATTTCATCGACAATAAAAAACTGGCTACAGCATCCATCGATGCCATTCAATCACTCGATCCTTCTTTGAGCGATTATGCCGCCGTGCATTATCTCATCAACCACGAAAGTTTTCCGCTCAGCGAAACTGTTCAGCAAAAAATAGAACAGATCGAGATCGATCATACATTCAATCCTACCAAAACACAGGCTGAAGAGATTATGCAGCGATACACCCGTATCCGACAGATCATGCAGCAAAATGTGTTGGAGCCCGGACCGCTTGAGAAAAAACTCTTTACCGATAAACTAGACAACCTGCTGCTGCATCATACCTGGGGTTATGTGATCTTGTTATCTGTTCTCTTTCTTTTATTCCAAAGTATTTTCTGGCTTGCCGCATTCCCGATGGATGGTATCGAATGGGGCTTTGCAGAGATCAGCGGATGGTTGGGCACCTATCTTCCTTCGGGTTGGTGGAGTGATCTCATCATCAATGGACTGGTAGCGGGTTTGAGTGGTATCCTGGTTTTCGTTCCGCAGATCATGATCCTCTTTGGATTGATCACCATTCTGGAAGACACAGGTTATATGGCGCGTGTGAGTTTTCTCAGCGATCGTCTCATGCGTAAAGTAGGTCTCAACGGTAAGAGTGTGATGCCCATGGTGAGTGGTTTTGCCTGTGCCGTTCCTGCCATCATGAGTGCTCGTAATATCGAGAACAGAAAAGAACGTTTGCTCACCATCATGGTTACACCGTTGATGAGTTGTAGCGCTCGTTTACCGGTATACACTATTTTGATCTCTCTGGTAATTGATGACACTTACTATTTCGGTTTCCTGAGTTTGCAAGGTCTGGTAATGATGGCACTCTATTTACTCGGCACTGTTATGGCGCTCTTTGTGAGTTATGTGATGAAGTGGTTCATCAAGATCAGCGAAAAAAGTTTCTTCATCCTCGAACTGCCCATCTACCGGGCACCTCGCTGGAAAAATGTGGCCATTACCATGGTAGAGAAAGCACGCATCTTCGTGACCGATGCGGGTAAAATCATCATGATCATTAGTTTATTACTGTGGTTTCTGAGTAGTTATGGACCGGGTGATAGAATAGAAAAAACGGAGACCAAATATGTGGCACTGATCCAGCAAATGCCTGATCAGATCGATTCTTTACAAAGACAATTGTCTACCGAAAAATTGCAGAACTCTTATGCAGGTATCCTCGGACAATTTATTGAACCTGCGATTCAACCTCTTGGATACGATTGGAAAATTGGTATCTCTCTCATCACTTCTTTTGCGGCACGTGAAGTGTTTGTGGGTACGATGGCTACGCTCTATAGTGTAGAAGAATCGGATGACAGTTCTTTGCGTGCCAAATTACAATCTGCGAAACATGCGGATGGTTCTAAAGTGTATACATTGGCTGCGGCACTTTCACTGATGGTGTTTTATGTGTTGGCGATGCAGTGTATGAGTACGCTGGCAGTAGTAAAGCGTGAAACCAAAAGTTGGAAATGGCCTACCATTCAATTGATCTACATGACCGTTCTCGCTTACGGGATGAGCTGGATTACTTATATACTGTTTAGTTAAAAACAACTTATCTGCGTTAATCATGACGATCCGCTCCATCTGCGTTCTATTAACAACTATATGGAACACGGATTTTCATGATTGTCATGATCTACGCTGATTCAATTCTTGTACT
>JACVCQ010000197.1 GCA_016741945.1 Chitinophagaceae bacterium | reverse complement strand
GTTCAACACAAATGGCTGTTATGTGTAGCTTTAAGCCCCAATGCTTATATTATGAAAATCAAGAACCGTTTATTGTTTATTATAATGCTAACTTGTTGCGGACTCTACTCATCCGCTCAAACATTGATTCAGCGAGATCCTGAAATTGAAAAAATGGTAAAAGAAGTGAATGCTGATTCACTCAAATCCTATATCCTTAAAATGGTGAGCTATGGCACCAGAAATACATTGAGCACCCAATCAGATCCCAATCGTGGAATTGGAGCAGCACGTAATTGGGTCTTGCAAAAATTCAATGAATTCGCTAAAAAGTCTAACGGACGATTCTCCTCTTTTATTGATACCACTACCCTTCAACCTGTTGCAGGAAGCAGGGTTGAGCGTCCGGTTGTATTGGGTAATGTAGTAGGTATACTCAAAGGAACGGATACTGCAGATAAAAGAATTTTTGTAATCAGTGGTCACCTCGATAATATGCGGACCAATGTAAGAGATAGTGTTGGTGATGCACCGGGTGCCAATGATGATGCCAGTGGTTGTGCTGCTGTGATTGAATGTGCAAGAATCATGACCCAAAAAAGTTTTCCTGCCACCATCATTTTTGTAACTGTTAGTGGTGAAGAGCAAGGATTATTGGGCGCAAAGTTCATGGCGACTAAGGCAAAAAATCAAGGTTGGAATATTGAAGCGGTATTGAATAATGATATCATGGGTAGCAATAATACCAGTGAAACCAATATTATCGATAATACACGTATCCGTGTGTTTAGCGAAGGATTACCTGCGTATGAAACTGAAAAAGCAGCCAGAAATATTCGGCAACTAGGATTAGAGAATGATGGCAAAGCACGACAGCTGGCACGATACGTTAAAGAAGTGGGAGAACGTTATGTAGATAACCTAGAAGTAGTAATGATTTACAGGAATGACCGTTTCTTGCGTGGTGGTGATCATACTTCTTTTGTTGAGCAAGGATATGCTGCTGTTCGTTTTACAGAAATGAATGAGAACTATTATCATCAGCACCAAAATGTACGTGTTGAAAATGGTACTCAATACGGAGACTTACCCGAATTTATGGACTTTGAATACTTGCGCAAGAATACAGCCATGAACTTGAGCAACTTGGCAAATCTTGCTAAAGCACCGGCTATGCCTGAAGATGTAAAGATTGAAACCAGACGATTGACCAATTATAGTTTATTGACTTGGGCAGCACCTAAGACAGGAAAAGTAAAAGGATATTATATTCTGATGCGTGAAACCACGAGTGCTATTTGGCAGAAAAAAATATTCACTACTGATATCAGCTATCAATTACCGTACTCTAAAGACAATTATTTCTTTGCAGTGCAATCTGTGAATGAATCAGGAAATGAAAGTTTACCGGTGGTGCCTGTTCCGGGGAGATAAGAGCAAAAGTTTTGCCACAGATTCACAGATTATTGCTTTTATGGAACGCAGATTTTCATGATTGTCATGATGAGCGCAGATAAATGCAATCATCAAAATACATCATGAAAATCTGTGAATCTGTGGCTAATGATATCAAGCATTCACTTTCGTAGGGATCATTCTTCCCGCTACTTTATCCTCTGCTCCACGATTCCCACCTTCGTGGTATTCTGCATCTTCATTCACTTCCCAAACATCAAATAACTCATTCCCTGCAATGATATTTTTTGCAGCCAGCATAGCTGTCATCATACTATGATCCTGATTATTGTATTTATGCATACCATTTCTTCCAACCAAGTATAAACCGGGATAGGCTTTGATACCTTCTCGCACCAATGCTACTCGCTCTTTATAATCCTGATCATATACAGGATAAGCTTTAGGCTGACGAACGACATATCCATCTACAACAGCACTGCCTTTTGTTAACCCGATCTTTTCAATTTCTTTCTTCCCTAAAGCAATCAGATCTGCATCACTGCTGGTCCATAAACCATCACCTTCAAAACAGAAATACTCCAGTCCGTAACAGGCCATAGATGGATCAGGCACCATATATGGACTCCAGGATTTAAAATTTTGTACCCGCCCAACTTTCACACTTGGGTCATGTATATAAATCCAGTTATCGCTAAATGCATCTTCATCTTTACAAATCAATACAACGGTCAAGAAATCGCGGTAAGACAATGCAGCAGCGGCTTTCAGAACCTGCTGAGGAAATGCAGGTTGTACGCCGGCAATCAATTCGCGCATGGGGGCTGATGAAAGTACAAAATCAAAATCAACGATCGCCCCTTTCGAAGTCGTATGTACTGTCCACTTCTGATCGGAATAGCTGATCTCCCGAACACCGCAATTCATTTCAAGCACCATCCCATTGGCTTTTGCTTTCTCCGCGCACACTTCCCACATCATTCCCGGCCCTTGTTTGGGATAACGGAATGAATCGATCAATGTTTTGATCACTTTGTCTTTATCACCTGCTTTTTTAGAAGACTTGAATAAAGCATTCCAAATAGCGCTGCTCAAGGAAAGTCCCTTGATACGTTGTGCTGCCCAATCGGCACTGATCTCTTTACAAGGAATACCCCAAACTTTCTCCGTATACGTTTTAAAGAAAATATTGAACAATCTTTTCCCAAATTGATTCGTTACCCAATCTTCAAAATTGGTTGGGTTCTTGATGGGAAAAACTTTTGCTTTCAGGTAACTCAATACACATAACCCACTTTCAATAATACCCAGTTTATTGAGCGCTTCAAAAGCCACCAATGGATAAGAAAAGAATTTATGATTGTAATAAATTCTGGAGCTTCTGGGTCTTTCCAACATCTCATCACCTAAAATTTCTGTCCAGAAATCTTCTACTTCTTTTGACTTTGAGAAGAATCGATGTCCCCCAATATCAAAATGATATCCCTTATACGACTCCGTTCTGGAAATTCCTCCAACATATTGTGGATCTTTTTCAAATACGGTCACTTCTTGTCCATCTTTTGCCAATAAATAAGCTGCAGTAAGTCCCGCAGGTCCGGCGCCGATAATGGCTATTCTTTTTTTCATAATGTTGTAGAAATACAGGATAATTTTCCTGTCATCCGCCAAAGTTGTGAAATAAATGTGGGACTACCTTTATTTTTGCCCACCATCAACATTTAATCACATCCATGAGCCCCTATAACTGGTATTATAAGCCCTTTGCTGAATTAACCCCCTATGAATTATATGCAATTATGCATTTAAGAAGTGAGGTTTTTGTGGTAGAACAGAATTGTGTGTATTTGGATGCTGACGGAAAAGATTTGTCTTCCTGGCACTTGATGGGATGGGATGGAACTAAATTAGTTGCTTATAGCAGGTTACTCCCTGCTGGATTAGCTTTTACAGAAGTATCCATTGGTAGAGTAGTAAGCTCTCCCGTCTATAGAGGCACCGGTACCGGTAAAACATTAATGGAGACTGCCATTCAAACCTGTAAAGCACTTTTCGGAGACCAGCCCATCAGGATTGGTGCACAATTGTACTTACAAAAATTTTATGAGTCATTGGGTTTTGTACAGGTCAGTGACATGTATTTAGAGGACAATATTCCGCATATTGAAATGAGAAGAGAAGGTTCAAGTAACAAGTAACAGGGTTCAAGGAAGAAGACAAGTGCACAATATTCAAGTATTACACTTATTTTCTTCCTTGCAGCTTGCCGCTTGAAGCTTGCGACCTAACATTTAATTCTTCTTTGACAAACTTTGCCGTATGACTTTGTTTATTATGAATCATTTCTTCAGGAGTGCCTTCAAATAGTATCATTCCACCACCATCCCCACCTTCCGGTCCAAGATCAATGATATGATCGGCTACTTTGATCACATCTAAATTATGTTCAATCACTAGTACAGTATTACCTCTATCGACCAGTTTATTCAAGACATCCAGCAAATGTCTGATGTCCTGAAAATGAAGTCCGGTAGTAGGTTCATCCAGTATATAGAATGTTTTACCGGTATCTTTTTTTCCCAATTCAGTAGCCAGTTTTACACGTTGTGCTTCTCCGCCACTTAGTGTAACTGCTGATTGTCCGAGTGTGATATAACCCAGACCTACATCCTGTATTACTTTTATTTTTCTGTACAAGTAATGAACAGGCTGGAAAAAATCACAGGCTTCATCAACGGTCATATTCAACACATCGCTGATGGATTTTCCCTTGTATCGGATCTCGAGCGTTTCTCTATTGTATCTTTTCCCATTACATTTTTCACAATGCACGTATACATCCGGCAAGAAATTCATTTCAATCACACGCATACCTCCACCTTCGCACATATCACATCTTCCTCCTTTTACATTAAAAGAGAAACGTCCGGCATTATATCCTCTAATTTTTGCCTCAGGAACAGAAGCAAACAATGTTCTGATCTCTGTGAAGAACCCACAATAAGTAGCAGGATTACTTCTTGGTGTTCTTCCAATGGGTGATTGATCAATCTCAATCACTTTATCAACATGCTCTAAACCTTTGATACTTTTGAAGTCCATAGGAGTTACCCTACTATTGTAACAATGTTTTGAGAGTAACGGGTATAATGTTTCATTGATTAAGGTAGACTTACCACTTCCACTTACTCCACTCACTACAATCAATTTACCCAAAGGGAATTTTACGCTTACTTGTTTCAGGTTATTCCCCGAAGCGCCTTTCAATTCCATTACTTTTCCGTTACCGGCTCTCCTTTCAACAGGCACTTCAATACTTTTTTTACCATTCAAGTACAAGGCCGTTTCAGAAGAACTATTCAATACCTCATTTGGAGTACCGGCTGCAACAATTTGTCCACCATGACTACCTGCACGCGGACCAATATCTACCAGATGATCGGCTGCCAACATAATGTCTTTATCATGTTCAACAACCAATACTGTATTACCGATATCACGTAGATTCTGAAGCGCTTTGATGAGTTGATGATTATCACGTTGATGTAATCCGATGGAAGGCTCATCTAATATATATGTAATGCCTTGTAATTGAGAGCCAATTTGTGTTGCCAAACGAATACGCTGTGACTCTCCACCACTCAGGGTTCTGGATGGACGATTCAATGAAAGATAAGTAAGCCCTACATCAAGCAAAAACTGAAGTCTTTCTCTAATCTCTTTCAAAATATCTTTTGCAATAACATTTTGTTTTGAATCAAGACTTTTTTCAATATTTGTAAACCACTGATATAGTTTATCAAGATTAAGATTGCTCAGTTCAGCGATATTTTTTTCATTTACTTTGAACCAAAGACTCTCTTTTTTGAGTCTAGCCCCATTACATTCTCCACAGGTTTTTAATTCCATGAATTGTTCTACCCACTCGCGTAATGTTTCACTGCTGCTGGTTCCTGTAAACCACCGTTTCAGCATAGGAATGATTCCTTCGAATACCCCATCATAAGCCATTCCCGTAGATACCTCATCCATTTCGTTAATTTCTTACGGGAAACCGTCAGGATTCCCTACCATCACAAAATTAAGGGTTGTTTTGGCCATGTCTTGTTTCGGTTGATTCAAACTAATGTGTGTTTTTTTAT
>JACVCQ010000196.1 GCA_016741945.1 Chitinophagaceae bacterium | reverse complement strand
CCATACAATATAGTTTTGTTCCCGAGCAAATCAATGCCAAAGCAATTGTTACATTGGTAGGTGGTACTGTTGGTGGATACATTTGTTTTGCCGGTGGACATCGCTTGCTGGATGCAGGATTAACCGGCGTTGGTTCTTTACCGCAAGTGAGCAAAAGTGCAGTAACAGGAATTTGTGTAACAGCAATTATGCGTATGGATTTATTTCTGGCAGTTTTAGGTGTGGTGAGTAAGGGGCATTTGCTAGACAGTACAAATCCACCTGCTTCTGTTTTCAAAATTGCTGCCGGTGAATTGGGCTATCGGTTTTTTGGGGTGGTGATGTGGTGCGCAGCCATTACATCTGTAGTAGGAGCAGCCTATACTTCTGTTTCTTTTCTAAGGACTTTCCATCCCTGGATTGAAAACAATTATCGGATATTGATCAGTGTGTTCATTGTATCATCCACATGTATATATATCAGCTTAGGTAATCCGGTAAGTATATTGGTAACGGTAGGATCCTTGAATGGACTCATCTTACCGATTGCACTGGCGGTGGTGTTGGTTATTATGCAGGGAAAGAAAATAGCAGGATATCAACATGCCAAATGGCTTAGTATCAGTGGCTGGCTGGTGGTAATCGTCATGTCTTACATGAGTTTCTTAACAATCAGGGATTGGTTGTATTAACGGTTGCTTCCTCTTGATAGATGGCCAATACTTTTTTGGCATTGACAACCTTGTCCACTGTTTCCAACTGTATTTTCTTAAATACCAACTCGGGATGTGCGCGCATATTGCTCATACTCTTGGTGTAAAAGCGGTCATAATACTGAAGTAATACACTAAAAGCAGCATGGATATCATTCTCAATAAAATAATTCACCGCTATTTTTGCTTCGAGTCCACCCAATCTTTTTTGTATACGAACCGTAGCATTGATTAGATCCTCTTTTTTAAACTTGCCATAACCGGATACGATGTAATTCAATCGCTCTTCAAAAGGAATATCCAAGAAGTACACACGACGAGTACGCATAAATGTAAAAACAGGGGTAGGTATATTGACTTCACCAATACGCTGACTTTCATCTTCCAACCAAATGGTATTGTTTTTTTCAGCTGCAAGAGCTAAAGCGTTAGCTAACAAGTTTTCAAACATTTCCTGTTTGGGTTGCTGTGGTTGTCCAAGATTACCAAAAGCAGAACCTCGATGACAAGCTAGTCCTTCCAAATCAATCACTGTTTCTCCTTGTTGTGCAAGCGCATGTAGTACTTCAGTTTTACCACTGCCTGTATAACCACCAATGATCTTAAATGGGTATTCTTTTACAAATTGTTTTAATACCCAATTGCGATACGATTTATAACCACCTACCAAGGTATATACTTTGAACCCATACAAATCCAATAACCAAGCCACTCCTGCACTACGCATACCCCCTCGCCAACAATATACCAGCACCGTTTTATCGGAAATATCTGCTGTTTTATTCTCTTTCTTCCCATTCTTCTTCCTGTCAATTGTTAACTGTCCACCGACAACCACATTCTCCACTTCTTCAACCATCTTTACCATCTTCGGCCCGAAATACTCCAATCCCAGTTTGATGGCTTTTTGTTTACTTTCTTGTTTGTAGGCGGTACCCACCACTTTTCGTTCTTCATTATTAAACAAAGGAAGACTGTGCGCATGTGGGAAACGGGCATGTTGATACTCGCCTTCACTTCTAACGTCGAAGACAGGATATTGCTTTGCCAATGCGATGAAATCTTCTATAAGCAGTCTGGTTATGGGCATGGATACAAATGTAAGTGGACTTTATTGTAACTTTTCAGCATGAAAGAACTTCTTGTGATACGACATGCCAAAAGCAGTTGGGCCAATGCATTTCAAGATGACTTTGAGCGCCCATTGAATGATCGTGGACATCGCGATGCACCCGTAATGGCTGAAAGAATGATGAAGCGAAATGTGGGCGTGCAATGTTTTGTATCCAGTACGGCTAACCGTGCACTTACCACCGCTATGTATTTTGCAGAAGCCTATGGTAAAAGCAAAAAAGATATTCTTTTGTTTCCTGAATTGTATCATGCACCCGAAGCAAGGTTCTATCAAGTAATTGCTAAGTTATCAGATGCATATAATACGATTGCAATCTTTTCACATAATCCCGGCATCACTGATTTTGTCAATAGTCTTACAAATACTCGTATTGATAACATGCCCACTTGTGGTATTTTCGCTATCAAAACAAATATCCAAGCATGGCATTTATTTAAAGATGCGGAAAAGTCATTCTGGTTTTTTGATTACCCCAAAAATGATCTGTGATCTTTGATTTCTTGATTTTTACTTATTCCCCAAATCAAGAAATCGCAGATCAAAAATTCACAGATTCCTCTTACGAAGATTCACCAAGTAGACTCCACTAAAAATACAAATCGCAGCCAGGGCTTTCATGATCGTAAAATGTTCACCCATAAATACCATGGCAATGATGGCAGCGAATACGGGTTGGGTATAGATATAAGAACCTGTGGCAGAAGAGCCGATTACGGAGAGACCATATACATTGAAGAGATACGCAAAGAAAGTTACAAATAAAGCTACAAAGGTTAAAGCTATCCATTGTGTAGTACCAAAAGCAGACCAGTGGGTATCGATGAATTGTTCGAGTCCGAAAGGGAGAATCATCAGAGTACCAAATGTAAAAATCCAGCGTAAAACATGTATCGGTTTGTAATGCTCCATCAGTGGACGCACCAATACTAAATAGGAAGCATATGAAATGGCATTGATGATGATCAGGATATCACCCAGCAACATCTCTTTTCCGTTGGTAGTATTGTCTTTCATGAGTATTAACATCGTAGCGCCACTAATACCAAGTGCAAGTCCGGCAATTTTATTTAGGGTGAGTTTTTCCTTTAGTAGCCAGGCTGCAATGATGGTAATGAAAATAGGTGTACCGAGTGAAAGCAAGGAACTATGGATGGCTGTTGTTAATGATAAGCCTTTGATAAAAAATAACTGATTGATGGCTACACCTGTTAATGCGCATAATAAAAATCTGGGAAGATGTTTTCTTTCAAAACCCGCATTACCGGGCTTCATCAGAAAGAGAAACCAGAATAATAAGAGGCTAGATAATACGCGTACCACATTCAAAGCAAATGGAGCTATAAACTCAGGTGTAATGGTCTTCACTACTGCATAACCTGCCCCGAAAATGAAGTTGGCTGCTAATACAGCGAGATGTGCTTTGGTAGTTCTGTTCATTTTTACAAAAATACAAGACCTGTAACCGATTTAAGAAGAAGCTTTTACAGGTAATGCTGCCAATAGCCTTGATAAATCTTCTGCTTCAAAAAAATGAAAAGCAGGAAAGACCATATTATGTGTATCTGCTTTCGACAATAGTGAATCCAGATCCAGCTTCGACTGTTCAGCATACATAGCATAGCTTTTTTCCGAACAGCGTTTCGCTAAGTATTCTTGTTCTGTTTGTCCGGGGGTAGGTATTAAAAGGGCTTTGCATTGTAAGCGTGAAAAATCCATCAAGCTACTATAGCCGCTTCTGGCAATCACCAATTTACTTTTTAATAATTGTTTTTGTAAATCGTCGGTAGAAAGATGGTTCAACACTTTTACATGTGCGGGTGCTTTGATGGTAGTATTGGCAGCCGGTAAGCCACGCACCAATACCACTGGTTGTGTGCGTGTTTGTAACTGGAACAATATTTTTTCTTCCAACAAGGTTCTTTGTGGCTCGGGACCTGATAGTAGGATGGTGATGACTTGTTCATCAGTACGATTGCCCTGCTCAAAGCGCGAGAGTAATCCCATATAGCTAACCGGAATAGAAGGTTGAATCTTTGGATGTGATAATATGCCTGCCAATCCACCGGCTTCTTGCTGATCGGGAATCCAGCAAGTGGTAAATCGCTGAATATACCGATAATGAAACCGTTGAATGATACGCTCTAGCCAGAATGGGGCTTTGATGGTTAACTGATGAGTGATTAATACGGATGGACAGTTTTTGCTCCAGAGTCCATATCGGTTATCGGAAATCACCAGGTCAATACCATATTGTTCAATGGCATCTTCTAACCAGCGGTGTTCCCATTGAACAATACGTAGCAGTGCAGGCAATTGTTGCATTATTTTGAAGGGCAGCCAACCTTTTGTTCGGCTGTAACGTACCTGATAGCCGGGGAGTTTGAGAAAACGATGATGTGGAAACTCTTGTTGTAAAAGGGTTTGCTGGGGTCCATCGGTAGCTATCAAAACCTTGTATCCGGCATTGCTCAAAGCACGGATCAGAGGAATACAACGGGTGGCATGACCAAGACCCCAATCCAGTGGTGCGATGAGTACATTTTGTATGTTAAAATTGGTAGGCAGTGATGATGGGTTTATGATGGAATGATCGAAAGCTGTACTTTAGATCATATGAAACTCAAAATAAACCAAATATTCGTTCTGCTGTTACTTATTACCATGGCCAGTTCCTGTGGTATATTCCAAAAAGGAAGGAATGGCAGAGGGGGCTGTAACTGTCCCAACAATGTTCGTTAAACTGTTGAGGTATGAAAGACATGAATCGTGATCTCTGGCTGCTTTGTAAGCATGATTACATGACACAGTCTGAACTTGATCGTCAGGTGAGCTTGTTGAATACACTTTTATACCATGCTGAAAATTGGAATAATTTCTGTTCCGCTCACGAGATATTAGACATCAACCGCCGCAAAATTATCCGCAAACCACATCTGATGCAAAGTATTCTGCATGAAAGAAGATTGAAGGCTTTTGTGTTTGTGAACAATCTGAATTAAGCTACAAGTTACAAGCCTCATACTTCACGTTTGATATCTGATAATATTAGACTTTTACTTTTATATCTTGGTATGCCATTGCTTGATTTGAAAAACACTTGCAGCATGAAGCTTGTGGCCTGCGGCTCATAGCAATTTACTTAAAGCACTTTCCAACTTTTCCAACATCTCTCCAATCTCTTCTTTCTTACAAGTACCTACGCTTAAGCGATACCATGGGCTGTTGGCACCGGCACCGAAGGCAGAGAAAGGAACAACAGCAAGTTTCGCTTCTGCCAGTATGTAAGATGTTACATCAGATTGTGTTTCAAGTTTTTTACCGTCGGCCGTAGTTTTACCTACTAAGTCTATTTTGATGGTGAGATAAATAGCTGCTTGTGGAGCCACAGCATCAACCGGATACCCTTTTTGTTTGAGGGCAATAAAACCATCATGAATATTTCTCAGACGCAATTCCACTTCTGATTTGAAATGTTGCAGATAGCGTTGAATATTTTCTTTCTGCAATAAATATTGAGCCACTGCTTTTTGTTCAGCCATGGGTGCCCAAGCACCCACATGACTCAAAATCGCTTTCATTTTGGCGATTACTGTAACGGGGCCCAATGCCCATCCTACACGCACACCTGTAGCAGCAAATACTTTGGAGATACCATCAATGAAAATGGTATACTCTTTCATAGCAGGGCGAAGCTGCAGTGGATTGTAATGAAC
>JACVCQ010000195.1 GCA_016741945.1 Chitinophagaceae bacterium | reverse complement strand
AAGCTGTCTCATGAGTTACGAACACCGCTTACAGCTATTCTAGGAGAAGCAGAGTTGGCACTGAGTAAGGAAAGAGATCCACGGGAATATCGTGCAGCATTATCTGTTATTGCACGGGAAGCAGATCAATTGCATCATCTTACTACTAGTTTATTAGAGTTGGCGCAAGCAGGCAACAGTGTGAAGGAAGAATTTATGGGATCGATTCGCTTGGATGAATTGATTTTATCTGTTAAAAAATTGGTAGACTTTACTGATCCGGGTAATCATATACAAATCAATTTTGAGAGTTTGCCGGAAGATACGGAATACATAACCATTTTCGGGAATCAGAATCTATTGAAACTTGCCCTTACAAATGTGGTCCAAAATGCTTGTAAGTACTCTAACAATGATAAAGTGACAATTTCATTGCATGCTACTGATTCACAATGTATCGTTGTGGTAGAAGACAGGGGGATCGGAATTCCTGAAAAAGAACTGCGTTATATTTTTGATCCATTTTTTAGGGCTTCGAATACTTCTGCATACAAGGGATATGGAGTAGGACTGCCGTTGGCACAAAAAATCATTCGCATACATCGAGGCGAAATTCGGTTTACTTCTATGGAAGGTGCCGGTACAAGAGCGGAAATGCGTTTTCCTATTCGCTCATAATAAATGAGCTATCCTTAAAATAGACTTTTCAAAAAAGGTTGTTAGAGCCGTATTAGAATTTCATAAATTTTCTAATCCCGCTCTTATCATCTTCTAACTGTCTCTTAATATGGCTCTTATACCATCCCAATACCCATAACCTAAGTTTGCCCATGATACAGTATTATCTGTCATCATCATTCAAAAGCTTATAGGTATGAAAAAGATTATTATTCCAACGAGATGTACTGAGCATGCAGTAAACCTGTTTCGATTGGCGACACGATTATATAAAACGGAAAGTTTTTATTGCACTTTTTTACAGGTAGTGCCCATACCTGATAATGAGAGTGATTTAATGACTTTAAGTAGACAAGCACATGGGTATAAGTTTTCTACTACTGCTCTTGAGTCGATTCGTAAGATAGAAGACGAAAATCCTGAAATTGTAAAAGGATACAGTATCGACAGGATTTTTGGAGATTCGCCTGCTGTTTTTAAACAATATGTTGAGGAATTTGGATGTGATATTGTATTTTATTCAAGAGAAGAGTGGTATGAAACCGGAAAATCAACCGGGTTGGACATTTTCCGAATGTTATGTCGCTCACGTTGTACAGTAATGTATATCGCAAAATCAGATCTGGCGAATATTTCAGAAGAGTTATTACAACCCGAGACAAGGGCATTTCATACTGCCAGAGAAATGTCTGAAGCCGTTTCATTATTGGATGCTCCAACCAACAGTACTCAGCAACATATTCCCTCTTCATTGGTATACCAGTTCAATGCAGTAGAGAAAAAATTATCGAGTTTTTCAGAAATGATGCAGTCGCAGAATATCCCAACCGTTAAGATGGGGACTTTGTCGAGCTACTTTATGCGGGAACAAAGACTGGAAAGAATTCTCATGCAGTCTAATATGTCTTTGTTGTTGTTGACGATTTAGTCCACGGCAAATAGTTCATGGCGTATGGTTCATAGCAGTTTATGGTAGAGAATAGTTTCTGCTATAAGCAATGAACCATACGCTATTTACCATGAACTAAAACAGCTTAAGCCCATAATAGCCGATCGTCGTAAACAAAGCACAGCGAGTGATTACGCCAATACAACACCATACCAATAGTTTCTGAAGAGGAACATTGAAGCCTACTCCAACTCCAATACTTACAGGGGCGCCAACCGTCATCGTACCAAAAAATCCCAATCCAATAATACCATACTTTTCCCATAAGGTGTAGATCAGACCTGTTTTGGGCTTTTCAGGCTTGGGTTTGCGATATTTTGCCAGGAATTGTTTGATCTTATCCCCCAAAAAAGTAGCGATAAACACACCTGCTAGTCCACCCGACATACTGGAAAGAAAAATGGTCAAGGCAGGAAGCCCAAAAGCAAAACCTGCAGGAATGGCGGCGTAAACTTCAAAAGTAGCCAATCCTGCAACAGTCAATATTTCCCAAATCATAGTGCTAAATAATAGATTTTCAATAGACTCGGTGAAAATAAGTACAGTTACTGTTGTAACATTCATTTCAATGATAATTGTTTGTGAATGGTTAAGAATCATGGTTATCCCCCGTTTATGAACAGTTCATTTTTAGGTGCAGGTGAAACACTTGCATTTACGGGAAGGGATGTTTATTTTGTTTAACAAATTTTTCCCCCTTAAAACGATTGCTTATGAACACCACAAAAATGTTGATTTCCGGCATTGCCGGAGGAATTGTTGCCTTCTTTGCCGGATGGCTTATTTATGGAATGTTATTAATGGATTTTATGGCTAAAAACAGCGGTACAGCAACCGGTGTCATGCGTTCAGATACTGAAATGGTATGGTGGGCATTGATACTGGGAAATATGGGTACCGGTATTCTGTACTCTTACATTTTCAATCGCTGGGCAAACATTAGTACTCTTTCAGCCGGACTTTCAGCGGGTGCTGTACTTGGATTGATTATGGGAGCATCTTTTGATCTCACCATGTATGGAACCAGTAATATCTTGGGCATGAATGCTGTATGGGTAGATATTGCCGCGTCTGCTGTTTTAGGTGCTATTGTTGGAGGAGTAGTGGGTTGGGTCAACGGTATGGGCAAAAAAGCCTAATGATAGAAGCTGATGTTCCACAAAAAAGCTCCGAAAATTTTCGGAGCTTTTTTTATACAACCAGCGTAGTGATTATCCCGCTACTTGTTTACGAATAATATTCAAAGCACCACCTGCTTTAAACCATTCGATCTGTTGTTGATTGTACGTATGATTTACGCTGATTCTATCAACGCTTCCATCTGTATGGTGCAACACAATCGTAAGTGGCTGCCCTGGTGCGAAATTGGTCAATCCTTCAATATCGATGGTATCATCTTCCTGAATCTTATCGTAATCATTTTTATCATTAAAGGTCAGTGCCAGCATACCTTGTTTCTTTAGGTTGGTTTCGTGTATACGGGCAAATGACTTTACCAATATTGCACGAACGCCTAAATGACGTGGTTCCATAGCTGCATGCTCTCTCGATGATCCTTCACCGTAATTCTCATCACCTACAACAATAGATCCAATGCCTTTTGCTTTGTAAGCACGCTGGGTAGCGGGTACGGGACCATATGCTCCGGTGAGTTGATTTTTTACCAAGTCCGTTTTTTCATTGAAGAAATTCAATGCACCAATCAGCATGTTGTTACTGATATTAACAAGGTGTCCACGGAACTTTAACCATGGCCCTGCCATTGAAATATGATCGGTTGTACATTTTCCTTTTGCTTTAATGGGCAGTTTCAAACCCTTTAGATCTGTTCCTTCCCATGGTGCAAAAGGATCCAGCAACTGTAAACGTTTCGAAGCAGGGTCTACAGCCACTTGTACACTGCTTCCATCAGCAGCAGGAGCCTGATAACCTGCATCTTCTACTGCAAATCCACGTTGGGGTAATTCTTGTCCACTAGGTTCATCTAATTTTACTTGTTCACCTTTCTCATTGGTCAATGTATCCGTAATCGGATTGAAAGTAAGATCACCTGCAATGGCAAGTGCGGTTACCAATTCCGGTGACGCAACAAATGCAAGCGTATTCGGGTTACCATCTGCACGCTTTGCAAAGTTTCTGTTGAAGGAATGAACGATGGTATTTCTCTCCGCTTTTTCAGCACCTACACGATCCCACATACCAATACAAGGGCCACAAGCATTGGCGAAAACAGTTGCACCAATTTCAGAGAAGATATCCAAAAAGCCATCACGCTCAATCGTATACCGTACTTGCTCACTTCCTGGTGTAATCGTGTATTGCGCTTTAGTTTTTAGTCCTTTCTCTTTTACCTGACGAGCCAAACTAACTGCACGACTGATGTCCTCATAAGAACTATTGGTACAGCTTCCTATCAAACCCACTTCTACTTTGGTAGGCCATCCATTGGCAGCAGCCATCTCTTTCATTTTAGAGATAGGGGTAGCCAAATCGGGAGTGAATGGACCATTCAAATGAGGTTCTAATTCATTCAGGTTGATTTCGATCACTTGATCAAAATATTTTTCAGGAGAAGCGTATACTTCTGGATCTGCATTCAAATAAGCTTTCACATCATCAGCCATCGCAGCTACTTCTTCGCGACCGGTAGCTTTGAGGTAACGACTCATGCTATCATCATAACCGAAAGTAGAAGTAGTGGCTCCTATCTCGGCGCCCATATTACAAATGGTTCCTTTACCTGTGCAACTCATCGCTGTTGCACCCTCACCAAAATATTCTACGATAGCACCGGTACCACCTTTTACGGTAAGAATACCTGCTACTTTCAAAATAACATCTTTAGGAGCCGTCCATCCGCTCAACTTACCTGTTAGTTTTACACCGATTAATTTGGGCCATTTCAGTTCCCATGGTAAACCTGCCATTACATCACAGGCATCAGCGCCACCCACACCAATGGCGATCATTCCCAAACCACCGGCATTCACGGTATGAGAATCTGTTCCGATCATCATACCACCTGGAAACGCATAATTCTCCAATACCACTTGGTGAATGATACCAGCACCTGGTTTCCAGAATCCGATGCCATACTTATTGGAAACAGAAGCCAAAAAATCGTAAACCTCTTTGCTTTCTGCATTGGCCACTTCCAAGTCTTTTTTAGCTTCTAATTTGGCAGTGATAAGGTGATCACAGTGTACGGTTGAAGGAACAGCTACTTTAGGGCGACCCGCTTGCATAAATTGTAAAAGTGCCATTTGCGCAGTTGCATCCTGCATGGCAACACGGTCTGGTGCAAAATCAACATAGGATTTACCTCTTTCAAAGTTACTGAGTTGTTGATCTTGATGCAGGTGTGCAAAAAGGATTTTCTCAGATAGTGTCAAAGGGCGGCCAAGCGCCTGGCGTGCTGCATCTACCTTAGCAGGCATCTCAGCATACACTTTTTTAATCATTTCAATGTCAAATGCCATGGGTCTACGATTTAAAGATGTATGGTTACTGATATCTGATTTGAAAATTTCCAGAGATAGATATTTCAAACAGATGTATTGTTGAATAAATTCTGCGCAAATTTACGTAAAAATGGGGTGGGGGCAAAGACGGAAATGAGCAGAATCATACTATTCTCGATGGTCTTGTTCAGGTTAGGCTGGTTTCTTAAACTTTTTTCACAGAAATTTGTCTAATTTGCTTTATAAACCCTGTCCAATCCGTAGACATATGCAAAAAATCAGAGAATTTCTTGAAGTAAGGGCGTTTGGTGTAT
Source organism: Chitinophagaceae bacterium (assembly GCA_016741945.1). Classification (GTDB taxonomy): domain Bacteria; phylum Bacteroidota; class Bacteroidia; order Chitinophagales; family Chitinophagaceae; genus Sediminibacterium. The sequence continues at coordinate 193 of JACVCQ010000195.1, read as the reverse complement.
GTACCGCTATCGGAGAAAAACTGGGTATCGCCAGCTGTCGAATCAGAATGTAGTTTAATTATATTTCCTTTTTAACCATGCGATACCCCCTCATTGTATACATGTTACTTGATTTTTGGATCATTATCAACACTTATTTTTTAGCAGGAAGGGGCATTCCTTTGACTAATTGGTGAGTAGTATAAGACACAAG
>JACVCQ010000194.1 GCA_016741945.1 Chitinophagaceae bacterium | reverse complement strand
GAATAGTTACCGATAAGAAGGCGGTCAAATACCTGATCTGTCGGCAACAATTTTGGAAACGATGTCTTGAGTGTATCCCTATAAGGTTTTGTATAAATTTCAGCTTTCATAAACAGCTCTTCTATGACATCTAGCTGTGTTTCATAAATCCCCTCAATATCGAAGAGATCATTGAACTTATCATCACCCCGTCGTGGCTTAGGCTCAGTAAATAAAAACTTAATATCATTGATATCCCTTGAGCTCAAAAATTTAGATTTTACACCTGGTTTAAGTTGGAACTTATATTGTGATTTGTAATTGAGCTGGTGAGGTTCATAAAGTTTAAATGAAACCGTTTTTACCCCTTTAACGTTGTTGCAGCTTGCACAACTTGGATAAAGATTAAACAAACTGACAGAAAGACCAGGGTATTTATTTTTTGGTATGTAGTGGTCAACCTGAAACTTGGCTTTTGGTTTACCCTTTGCTTTTTTTACCGTGACTGCAAGTTGAGAATTGCAATACACACAAGCTTTTATACCCAGCATGGAAAAATATTCAGGGTAAAAATCTTTCCTACGCTTTTCATATCCCAACGCTGTTAAGATGTTTTGTCGAAAATCTTTATTGTCAGAATGAGCGATGTCGTCAGGATGAATAATAGTATCAAAATTGTTTTTATACCTGCGAAGTGTGTCAGGTGTAGCCGTTAATAAATTTGAACATTTAGATAGGATTGCTGAAATATATCGTTTTTGATCATTGTCTAACAAAGGATCTCCTTCCAGAACAGTCAAGGCGTCACGGATAGAATCCGTATAATTCTTTAGAGCTTTTGAATTTTTGGCTATGGCAGCCTTAACGATATTTATTGAAATCGGAATCATTGATTTTTTCTAGTATATTTTGTTTCTGCTTTTGCAGTTCTTCAATTTGATTATCGATGTCTTCTACAGATTTGAACTTAATGTTAAATAGCTCTCGCATTCCCTGTTTGATAATCGGTTCTCCTATTAATTTAATTAGCTGACTAACTTTCTCTTTATTCCAGTAATCATGAGAATGGGCCATTTCTGGTTGAAGATATTCAATCGCAGAGGTGATAATCCTTTTTGCAAATTCACCCATGTAACCCTCCTTACTCAAAAAGAAACTTCTTGCCAAAAGATCATGAATGTTGCCTCCAAATGTATCTTGTTGATTTTGTAGCTGACTGCTTAATCCATTTTCTACTTTCAGGTACATTACATTTTTTGAAGGTATATCTGATAAAATAAAGGGGGAGTGAGTAATAAAAATAATATTCAATGCCCGAATATATTTTAATCTTGTCTTTCTAATTGCTTTTTTTATGTCGTGTACAAATGTTCGTTGCAAGTCTGGATGAAAATATAGTTCAATCTCATCAAAGACAATATTAACCATACGGTATTTAACCATTATTGGTGCAAGCTTGTCTGTGTCTTCTAGTGCGCCGTGTAAGGAATCCACGTTTCGTAAATGATAAACCAATGATGCACTGCTATAAATTTTTTGTTTTTCTCCAGAGCTGAATTTTTCAAGTGTATCGTTTGGAGAACTAAATTCAATTTCCGATTTAAAAAACGACGGAGGTAATTTTTCCAGATCAAGTAGTGATCTCTTTTTCGTAGGTGTTTGCAAAACATGCTGTAACAGCTCGTTTACAGTAAATACCACATTTTTATTGAATGGAATATACATGTTCGCTAAGAAATTTATCGCCTGCTTTAATTTCAATGTAACATGAGAGGGGTCGTCTTTAAGCTTCTTTAAATAATCGTCAAGTATTTGTGGTTTGCCTTTTGTGTAGAACCCCCGGAATCTTCGATAATGTGGGTATTTGGCGATTATGCTTACCATTTTCCTTATGATATAATCAATTGTGAATTTTGCATAAGGATGTTCTGGAATAGTGACATTTAATCCTTCAAAGAAGATTGCTAATATTCGAGGTGTAATCCTGTTACTATAACTATTGGCCGCTGCGAAAGTGTATTCGCCTTTAGTATTTCGTTTAAACTTTTCAGAATCTAATTCAAGGTGAATCTTAGTTGGAATTTTGTCGTCAAAAAAACCGTTTTCGGATTGAATATTTTCTTGTTTTTCTTGCAGAACAATGGATAAAAGCCTTGCTCTTACCAAATAGTTTTCGGTATTGATATCAATTTTGCCTTCGTCTCTGAAGGGGTTTAATACGATAGGAGTTTGATAAGCATCATTTTTATGAAAAATGGGTTTCAACCATCTGCCCGATTCGCGGGTATTTAAACCATAAAGTGAATAATTAATAACGAGATTATAGAAGAATGAGTTTAGGTATGGTTTCTTTATGATTTCCTCTTTTTGTCTAATTCCTTTCCCATCACTATTAAATTCATAATGGAAGAACTTTCGATCGTTAAATCTTATTTTATAAAAGTTGTCTGAAACCTGTATGTATATCTCGAATTTAATATCGTTTATATGGTAATAGCTTCTTCCATTTGCATCCTTGTGTATCATTCCGAGAGCTCGCGCCATGTTGTAAATGCCGATATATAGCAATTCAACTAAACTGCTCTTGCCGGAACCATTTTTACCGACTAATGCACAAAGATTAATCCGTATACTGCCTTCATCAAAAAAATTTTCTGGAACTTCTGGTCGATAAACGATTTCATCGGCCATTTCGGAACGCTGATTTACTTTGATTTCGTACTCGTTATTAAAAATGTAGCAATAATTTGGCTGTAAAACCTTCAGGTAGTTTTTTGCACAACCATCAAGTGGTCTTATTGCAATCAATTTAAAGTTTTGGTTCATTGAATCAAATAGTTTATGCGTGTATAACTCACGTCATTCTAAGCACGCGAAATGCCAGGGGGGATAGCATAGAGTATTGTTTACAGCAAGATAGTGATTTAGCTAATAATTAAGTCTTTGTAAAACCGCTAGCCTTCTGGATCAATTTCTCACCAAACTGACGCTTAATAGAGTCGATACGCTGATATAGGCTGACTTTCTGTTGATTATCATTGAAAAGATCAATCTGGTAGTTGCCGGGCATGAGGTTGGAGAAGCGGACGCCGATTAATCGAATCAATAATCTGCGGGTGTTTACTTTTTGGAATAGCTCTTTTACTGTTTGAAGGATAACGTTGTCTTGGTTCGTGTAAGGGACGGAATTTTGGATGGTGTGAGTGTCGAAATCGCTATAACGAATCTTAACAGCTATGCAGCCGGTGAGTTTGTTTTCTTGGCGCAATTGAAAGGCGATTTTTTCGGTCATACGGACGAGTTGGGCGTTTAGGAAACGCAGGTCGATAGTGTCTTGTTGGAAGGTCTGTTCTGTTGAAATACTTTTTGCTTCATGAAATGGTATTACGGGAGACTCGTCGATGCCATTGGCTTTTCGGTGTAAGTCTATGCCGGGTTTTCCCATTAAGTTGGTTAGTAGTTCTACAGGAATTTTTGAGAGGGTTTCCACTTTATGAATGCCCATGTTGATCAAAAGGATTTTTGTTTTGTCGCCGACTCCTGGGAGACGGTCGATTTTTAGGGGTGCTAGATAGGATCTTTCTGTGCCGAAGGGGATTTCGAGTTGACCATTGGGTTTCACTTCATTCGTTGCGACTTTACTCACCAGTTTATTACTTGCAAGTGCGTAGGAGATGGGAAGACCTGTTTCCTTGGTTATGAACTGCTTTAGCTCTCGGCTGTACTTGGCACAACCAAAAAATTTTTCCATACCCGTCATATCGATATAGAATTCATCGATCGAAGATTTTTCAAACAAGGGCACACGATCGCGGATCACATCGGTCACGAGATGGGAATATTTGCTGTATGCCTCATAGTCTCCACGTACGACAAAGGCATCCGAGCACAACCGCAATGCTGCTTTCATAGGCATCGCAGAACGAACTCCGAATTTACGCGCCTCATAGCTGCAAGATGCCACCACACCGCGATCGCCTGTACCTCCAACCAGCACAGGTTTTCCAATCAATTTAGGATTAATCAGACGCTCGACAGAGACGAAAAAAGTGTCGAGATCGAGGTGGATGATATTGCGATAGGATATAGCCATAATGCCAAAATACTAATTTTTTTAGCAGTATCGTTATTTATAATTATTTTGAAAAGTCCTAGATATCATACTCACTTACTATTCACTTGCTATTACTCTCAACTCCGCATTCCAAGTTTCTTTTAAATAAGTTTGTACAACTGCAAGTAATTTGGACACATCTCCATTCTCGTCATAGTCCCCAAAAGATAGACCCGGTTGAACGATACAAACGTTCATCCTGACTTTCAAATCCTTTTTGGCTCTTCGTCGCAATATATCTAGTTGGTCTTGATTCCCTTTTTCAAACCTGTCGACACCTTGATTTCTCAAGCGATCAGCACTTCTTCTGCTTAAATGTTTAAAAATCTCATCAATCTCTTCCATCCATTTTACATTCTTTTGCGCTTGACCGCAAACCTCATAAAAATCCTTCACACGATGTCCTGGATTGATTTCACTTGAATACTTGCAATGAAAAACATCTATTAATAGAATACGCTCTTTTTCAAAGACTTGGAACGCCACAATATCGCCGATTTCTCCCTTGTCATCGTCATCCATGATGACATCATATTTGTTGAGAGCAATAAGCCGCTGGATTATACTGTGCTGAATGGAATCAGTATATTTAAAGGCTGTTTGTGATTCTTTTTTAATATTAATTCCATCCCAATCATGCAGATCAAATAAGTCCATAGAAAACGAAGGAATGACTTCCTTAATTTCTGTATAGAAATTACCTTCCAAAAAAGATCCATCAATAAAATACATTAAGGGGGGATGAGCGGTTAAGAAATCTGCGAGTAGGACCTTTTCTGGTACATTGATATACATTTCGCTAGCAGATATGACTTCAAATGTATAACCATCGGATGCAAGTGTACTTAGTTTTAACTCAAAACGATGGACACCAGAAGGAAGTGATACTGAAAAAAAGACTGAGTTTTTTGTTTGAGAATCCAAACTAATTTCACAATTCCAAATAGGATACACTTCGTTTGCAATTGTTAATTCAAAATTGCCAATGGACTGCCTGAAAATAATATCAGGCCATTCAATGGAAAACAATAACGTATCTGGTATTTGGCTGATCTCTTTTGGTATTAGTGTCCCTTTTAAAACAAGGTCTGGGTCAATAAGCGGATCGGTGATCTTCGCCGCGATTGATTGACACCATCGGGTCCAGGTTAGGATATTGTTGTTTCGCATCGACCATATTCGACCGTTATAACTGCAACCAATTGAAGTTCTAGAGCCGTGTTCAAAGCCCACACCAAAGATGTTAGATTTAATAGCTTTTTTTATTTCGGTATCTCTTAGTGCTGTTTTGATATCGCTTCCTACACGCATAATAAAGTTAATCGCACGACCCATCGGTTCGCGCACTCCAACATTGTGTAAACGAATCCTGTTTAGTCCGTGAAAACATTTAAAGATCGATTCACCTTGAATAAGGGTTGCATTTGGACAAATTGTGTTTACAAAAGATCTGTAATAAGAACCAGTATTGGACGCATGTAAGT
>JACVCQ010000193.1 GCA_016741945.1 Chitinophagaceae bacterium | reverse complement strand
ATACACCTGTTCCCGGTTTTCTTGATTTGAGAGAAGCCGTTTGCACCAAACTTAAACGCGATAACCATCTTGATTATGCACCTGAAAATATTGTTACTTCAACAGGTGCCAAACAAAGTTTGGCCAACGCCATTTTAGCATTGGTAGATGAAGGTGATGAAGTGATCATTCCAACTCCCTATTGGGTTACTTATTCTGAATTGGTGAAAATAGCCCGAGGTAAAGTGGTTGAGATCAGAACCAGTGTTGAGAATCATTTCAAAGCCACTGCCGCAGAAGTAGAAGCTGCAATAACGCCGAGAACCAAAGTATTCATGTTCTCTTCTCCTTGCAATCCATCCGGCGCTGTATACAACAAAGCAGAATTGGAAGCTTTGGCTGCTGTATTTCGTAAGCATCCCAATATTGCCATCATTTCTGATGAGATCTATGAGTACATCAATTTTGTGGGCAAACATGAAAGTATTGCACAGTTTGAAGATTTGAAAGACCGTGTGGTATTGATCAATGGATTGAGCAAAGGTTTTGCCATGACCGGATGGCGTTTGGGATATATCGCTGCCAGTGCACAGATCGCTAAAGCCTGTGAAAAATTACAAGGACAGTTTACCAGTGGCACCAACTCTATCACACAGAAAGCTGCAGTAGCGGCATTGACGGGTGATCTTCGTCCATCCATGGAAATGACCGAAGAATTTACCAAAAGAAGAGCGAGAACCTTGCAACTAGTGAGTGAAATACCCGGATTCAAATGCTTTGAACCTGAAGGTGCTTTTTATGTGTTTCCGGATGTGAGTGCTTATTATGGCAAATCAGATGGAACACAAACCATTCAAAATGCGGCTGATCTTAGCATGTATATTCTCAACAATGCACATGTATCTTCTGTAATGGGGGATGCATTTGGAGAACCGAAATGTGTACGTTTCTCCTTTGCCAATAGTATGGGGAATATTGAGAAAGCTTGGGGAAGAATTAAAGAAGCTTTGTCAAAACTGAAATAAAATCTGTGAATCTGTGGCTTTCATATTAGCCACAGATTCACAGATTACTTTATTTTGAGGCGGTAGCAGTACCGCCTTTTTTACTGTCTACATTCACCGTGTATTTTCCTCCTCCCTGCACAATCCATTTCACAGTCACCGACCCCAATCCGGGGATATTGGGTACTTCAATGGTTTGAGGATTATTGGTTTGTTCCTTACTCAAATTCAAATCTCTATTCTCCACCTGCATGCCACTGAGTATTTTACCGGTAGTAGTAAGTGTAATATAATCCGGACGTTCAATTTTATTCTTGGCATCCTGACTACTATGCGTAGGCATCAATCTGCCATTATAAATAACAGCCGTTACTTCTTTCAATCCATCACCCAAATCTTTTTCAGTGATCTCAGACACTTCCAGTTTAGGTGTATGGAAGCAATGGTAAATACTGAAAGCCATATTGCGATGTGCATCAGACTCTAATAAGAAACCCGGGTGTGCACGACCAAAATTTTTCTTCATACCACCCACTTCAATTTTTCCATATTGCGGATGATCATATTCTTTCCAGGGTACAAATGCATCCTGAAACAACAAATAACGATCAAAGCTATAACTGGCATTATCAAATGGATCACGAGTGGCATCACGCATGTACATCAGATAGGGTGTCCATAATTCATTGGAATAGGTATAGATTCCTCTTCCTGCATAAAACCAATCCAATTCACCACCATAAGCAGAATACAAATCTTTATACACTACTAAATACTTGTATCCCGGAATCAACTCCTCTCCTTTTTTGGCAATGGCATCATACACAGCAATATCCTGTGCATTGTAAGTACCAATGTCTTCTTGTCCACCCGGACCACGAAGGATCATACCACCCGCATTGTGGAATGATTGTGCTGCAGCGATATTCGGATGCTTCATCACAAACTCCATCACCGCTCTGTTTTCAGGCAAAGAGAAGGGATATTTGTAAGCTCCATTCTGAATATAGTTAGGCTGCCATCCCCAACCCCAATCACGGTTAGGATCATATTCAAAAGTGTAGCCATCTTCATTCACTCTTCCATCACCATCATTATCGATGCCTTCAATTCCCAACAATTCATACTCCCCTTTTTCATCCGGACCCACTTGTATCATATTGCGTGGATCTTTGGGATCTAATTTCCAACGACCATTGGGATTCTTTCTGCGCATCATGGTGATATGTCCATCATTATTGATATCATCATAACTGTCTTCATTCACTTGTCCATCTCCATCATTGTCTACCGGTATTACACCAGAACGTGGAGAGCTACCGGTATTGGGTTTATGCATGTAACTATCTCTTGCATCGGGGTTGATGGTTGGTACAATATAAAAAACTTTATCCTCGAGCAATTCCTGAATGAACTTAGTATCTCCGAATGATTCCGTTAAGTACCAAGCGGTATACAAAGCAAATTCAGCACCTTGGATTTCATTCGAGTGAATATTCCCATCGATATACATTCCGGGCTTACGATCAGGATTGCCTTTTTTGAAATCGGTGATGGTCAAACACCAAAGATCTCTGCCCTCGAATGATTTGCCAATGGATTGAAGTTTAGCCAGATCAGGTTAAGCAGCGGCAACCTTTTTACAGAGTTCACAAATACCGGCATGATCATAATAACGATTCCAGGTTACCGTCACTTTCGGATTAACAGGAGACCCGGCCGCTTTGAATACCTGATTGGGTAATTGTGCATGAACGTTCATGCCGGTAATAAGCACCAGCAGACTTGTCAATATTTTTTTACTAAAACGTTTCATAGTTGAATGATTTGTGATGATCAAAGATTGACTTCAATAGATGTATTGCCTGCTGTTGGACAACCGGCCTCTATCACCAGTTTTCCGGTTCCTTTGATAACCCAACTGAATGATTCAGATCCGTTCGCATCAATACTATTCAGCAGATGAATTTTTCTTCCACCCACTACTTCTTGTTTCCCTGAAGTTTGAACAGCTACTTTTATCTTCTTGATGAAATAACTTCTTTCACCCAGTTTGCTATGGGTAGACAAGCCACCTTTATTGATCAAATCCAAACTCACACGTGTTAAGCCATTTGCGAGTTTTTCTGTTTTCAAATTCTCAATACCGATTTCAGGTTGATGTGTGGCAAGTTTTACTAAAAACTCAGTATGTTTTTTTACAACCGGCTCTACCATTTTATAGGGTGGGTTCATCATCACATATGGATCGATGCCGCCTACTTCCACTTTTTGTCCGGGGAAATCCGGATGCTGAATGGTTTTCCATTCTGTGAATGTATTGGTAATACCTTGCTGAGCAGCCCAGCGTAAATAATTGGCAGTTACATCTTCTACTGTAAATGCTTTTTCTTTTTTAGCGGTATCAGGTCTGGTCTTTGGTACCCACCAACCCGGTGTACTGAAACTATAACGACCATAATGGAAATAGCCCCAAGACAGCACATCACCACCGGTTACATTATTTCTGGGAGCATCTTTAGAACCGGTTACTTTATTGTACAACTCACTTACCATGCCATTTACTTTTGCATCCGGTTCTAACAAGCCCGCCACAATTCTTTGTGCAGCTGCTTGTGGATTGTAGGGAATGGGATTGGAAAGATTGTTATTATTTCCGAAGCTTACAACCGCATATACATTGAATGCATCATATAAAAAATCAAGCATGGCTCTGGTTTCTTTTTCTGATGCCGGATAATCACCTGCTCCCGGAGCAAAAGTTTTGTGATTATAGGTAAGGTTTTTATTGAACGCAATTCCGCCTTCCCCATCTTCATTGAATTGACCATCCTTATCATTGTCAATTCCCTCTGTCAGTAATTTATATTTCCCTTTTTCTCCTTTGCTGATGTCTGCTTTGATCAATACACGAGCATCATCAGGATGAACTTTATAATCACCTGTTACAGATTCTACACGCAGGAAGGTAATTTTACCATCACCATCCAGATCATCCCATCCATCTTCATCGGTTTTACCATCACGATCATCATCGGTAGCGGTAGCATTGCCTATGCGACCATTGCGCAACTTGGAGAAATATTGGTCCATCGCATCCGGACTCATATTCGGGAACACATAATAAGTGGTTCTGGACAGGAGACTTTTAATACTGTCGGTGCCGGAAGCTTTCAGCAGTTGTTCTGCAAAGCCAATGGCCAATTCAGTGCCCAGCAAATGATTGCCTTCTACACCTCCTATGACTGCAATGGCAGGTTTATTCTCTGTTTTTCCGCTACCAATGGTCAGTAGCCAAATGTCTTTTCCGCCATTGGTTTTGGTCAGAGATTTGAGAGATGCTGATTGTGGGTAGGCTTTTACCAAGGCATTCAGCCTGTTTGCCTGTTCGGCGGTATTGCTGTAATCCTGTGCAAGTACAGAACCTGCAGCATAGCATACCAGTGCCGTAAACAATAGTTTTCGCATGCAATTAAGTTTTGGGTACTAAATATACTGTAAAGCCTGACTTATAAAACCCATTTTACGTGAATGGAGGAAGGGATGTCGAATAGTATCTTTGCGCCATGTCAGAGAATCCAAAACTGGAAATGTTTTATAATCGCTTGCTGAAAGTCTATAAACACAGACATAAGCAGGCCAAGCGAATGAATATCTCCTGCTACCGTGTGTACGACCATGACCTTCCCGAATTTCCCTTTGCAATAGAATTTTACGAAGACAGAATCTATCTGGCAGAATATTTACGCAGACATGGCATGACCGATGAAGAGCATGATGCATGGTTGGATACTTGTATCGATGTGATCAGTGAAATTACGGGCATTAAAAAAGAACATGTTTTTGTGAGACAGCGAAAAAAAATGTCGCACAGAGATGAGCAATATGAGAAGATAGACAGCAAAAAAGAATTCTTTACGGTTGAAGAAAATGGATTGAAGTTTTTAGTGAACTTAACGGATTACTTAGATACAGGATTATTTCTCGATCACCGTACCACCAGACAAATGGCCAGAGAGATGGCTGCCGGAAAAAGGGTACTGAATCTTTTTTGTTACACAGGTTCATTTTCGGTGTATACAGCTGCCGGAGGTGCATCGTCGGTAACTTCTGTTGATTTGTCGAAGACATATTTGAACTGGGCTGAAGATCATATGGTCATCAATCGTTTCAAAGACAAGGATAAATATTTCTTTGTGCATGCAGATGTAAAACAGTATTTGAAAACGCTGAAACCCGAAAGTTTTGATCTGGTGATTATGGATCCTCCTACTTTCAGTAACAGTAAGCGCATGAAAGATTTTCTGGATATCCAAAGAGATCATGTGGAACTCATCAATGATGTATTGGCGGCGATGACTAAGGGTGGAACACTTTTCTTTAGTACGAATTTTACCAAGTTTGTGTTGGCAACAGAAGAGATCAAAGCCACAGAGATCAAAGACATAACTAAAGCTACAACGCCTTTTGATTTTGAAGGTAAGTTGAAAAGATGGTGTTATAGGATTACTAAATAGAATCCTAATCACTGGAATACATCTTTTTATGGAACGCAGATTGTCATGATTTTTTATGATTGGCGCGGATATAGAACACCTATCATAACCAATT
>JACVCQ010000192.1 GCA_016741945.1 Chitinophagaceae bacterium | reverse complement strand
TATTAAAATCGTCTTCGAATTTCTGAATAGTATCAGGAGTGCTTACCAACTTCATTAGGGTAAAAAGATTTTCGATATAATCGGGTTTCACTGCATTTGGCTCAGCCGGACCTTGATCGGTCTTTGCTTTCATGATTTTTTTGCGGATACTCTCGTCCTCATCAGCCAAATACAAGGTGTTCATTTGGTTTTCACTCTTACTCATTTTGCCTACGCCATCCAAACTTAAAATCTTAACCAATTCTCCTCCATAATTAAATGCATAAGGCAGTGGTAGTACTTCACCATATCTGTGATTAAAACGTTCAGCGTAGTTACGCGCCATTTCAAGGTGTTGTTCCTGGTCTTTTCCTACCGGTACTTTCACTGCGCGATGAATCAGGATGTCTGCAGCTTGTAATACCGGGTATGTTAATAATCCCGCATTTACATTATCGGGTTGGAGTCTGACTTTTTCTTTGAAAGTGACCGTTTTTTCTAATTCCCCTTTATACGCCATCATATTCAAATAGAGATACAGCTCCGCAATTTCAGGAACGTCGCTTTGTATGTATAAGGCAACTTTATTAGGATCCAGTCCACAGGCAATATTTTCTGCAATCACACGATGTACGCTGTTCTTTAATTCTTTTGTATCAGGATGTGTAGTAAGGCTATGCCAGTTCGCCACAAAAAAATAGCAATTGAATTCATCTTGCATCCGCACATAATTGCGCATCGCCCCAAAATAGTTTCCTAGGTGCAGAAATCCGGTTGGACGGATGCCGCTTAAAACAACCTCTTTATTCATGGGGCGAAGATAAGGTAATATGGCTTTTGGCTGCGAGCCATGAGCAACGAGCTTCGAGCTTTTGATTTATAATATCAATAGATTCTCGAGCTCAATAATAATGCTGTTAGTTCATAACTGACGGCTCATAGCTCGAAGCTCGTAGCTCACAGCCCAATTTTCCAAGATTGAATTTTCTATATGCCCCCCAGAAAGGATATTTGTAATACAAGATTCAAAAGAGATAGCTTCTGCTGAATCAAAAAATCAAAGATCAAAAATCAAAGATCCCTCCACCATATTATCCTCACCCATCGAATACCTCAAAGGCGTTTGTCCGTTGAGGGGTGACTTGTTGAAAAAAGAATTGCAGATTTTTACGTTTGAAGATCTTTTGTATCATTTTCCGCATCGTCATATTGACAAAACGAAAGTGGGTAAAATCAATATGATCAACTACCAAACCGACTTTATTCAAGTAGCAGGTATATTGCAACAATTCGAGATTATTGGGGAGAAAAGAGCAAAGAGATTGGTTGCTTATCTGAGAGATGATACAGGCGCATTGGAATTGACCTGGTTTCAGGGAATTAGTTGGGTGCAGAAAAATTTGGTACCCGGGCAAAGATACTTGGTGTTTGGACGTACCGGTTTTTTTAATGGGAGACCACAAATGGTACATCCCGAAATAGAGCCTTTTGTACTTGCCAAAGCGGATGGAAAAGATTATTTAGAACCGGTGTATCCGGCAACCGAAAAATTAAAAGCAAGGGGTTTAAATGGCAGACAACTGGCTAAGTTGACTTTTCAGCTTTTCACACAAATCAAACCGACAGATATCCCAGAAAATATTCCGGATGACGTTTTCAAAAAGCTACAACTGATGAATCGGTATGAAGCTTTTTCAAACTTGCATTTTCCGGTATCACAAGAAGCGTATCAATTGGCTTTACGGCGATTGAAATTCGAAGAGTTTTTTATTGCCCAAATTCGTTTGAATTTGGTTCGGTTACAAAGACATCACAGCAGTAAAGGTGTTGTCTTTGAAAAAGTAGGGGAATTATTCAATGACTTTTATAATCATTACCTCCCGTTTGAATTAACCGGTGCACAAAAAAGAGTGATTCGTGAAATAAGAACTGATACCGGAAGGGGGCATCAAATGAATCGATTATTGCAGGGTGATGTAGGCAGCGGTAAAACCATTGTAGCACTCCTGAGTATGTTATTGGCAGCGGATAATGGCTATCAAAGTTGTATGATGGCCCCTACTGAGATATTGGCACAACAGCATTACACTGGATTAAAGGAATTGCTGAAGAATATGCCTGTTGAAATAGCATTATTAACGGGTAGTGTAAAGGGAAAAGAGCGAAAACGAATATTAAATGGCTTACTCGATGACACTATTCATTTTGTGGTAGGAACGCATGCAGTGATTGAAGATGTGGTTCAGTTTAAAAATCTCGGATTAGTGATAGTGGATGAACAACATCGTTTTGGGGTTGCACAAAGGGCCAGGTTATGGGAGAAAGCAACCGTACCACCGCATGTATTGGTGATGACAGCTACGCCCATTCCCAGAACATTGGCCATGACGGCATATGGTGACTTGGACTATAGTGTAATGGATGAATTACCACCAGGCAGACAACCCATCACAACCGTTCATCGTAATGAGATGGCAAGGGCCAGTGTGATGGAGTTTGTGCGAACAGAAATCAATAAAGGCAGACAAGCCTACTTTATATATCCGTTGATTGAAGAGAGTGAAAAGTTGAGTTATGAAGACCTAAAGCAAGGATATGAACAAGTAAAAAGCTTTTTTCCAGAACCGGTCTATCGTATTAGCATGGTTCATGGAAGACAATCAGCAGAAGAAAAGGATACCAATATGCAACGCTTTGTTCAACATGACACACATATCATGGTAAGCACAACGGTGATTGAAGTAGGGGTAAATGTTCCCAATGCCACTGTTATGGTCATTGAAAGTGCTGAAAAATTTGGTTTATCGCAATTGCATCAGCTTCGAGGTAGAGTAGGAAGGGGTAGTGAAAAAAGTTTTTGCATTTTATTAACGGGGTCCAAAGTCAGCAAAGATGCCAAAGAACGGATCCATACAATGTGCGCCACCAATGATGGATTCAAGATTGCAGAAAAAGACTTGGAATTACGTGGTCCGGGTGATATTGAAGGAACCAGACAAAGCGGAGAACTGAACTTTAAAGTTGCCAGTATTGTTCATGATAAAGATCTATTAGAACTTGCCAAAACAACTGCTGAGCAATGCTGTGAAGAAGACCCAACGCTGGATATGGCAAAGAATTTGCTACTAAAACATTACCTAAGGTCACAGAAAGGTAAAAATGCTTGGAGTCGAATATCCTAGGAACAACTTTAACATGGTGCGGAACGTATATTATAGTAACTTATTAAAAATTTAAGGCTTGGCAGCACTGAAGAAAATAACAGGATTGGTTTTGATACTCATGATGGGTTTACAAGTAATGGGGCAGAATTATCTGGAATTTGTAGAGAATAAAGGACAGTGGGATAAGAGAATTCTCTTTCTTGCTAATACCGGATTGGGTTCAGTAGCATTACAATCAGATGGTTATCGGGTATTGCTGCACAATGAAAAAGATTTGGAAAAAATCAATCCACACCCACATCCCGGGAATCATCAACATAAGACAGATGTAGTTAAAAAAAGTACAGCATTAGATCCATCTCGCGGTGGTGAAGGAGGAACGGGCACAGAAGGTAATTGGGTGCTACGATCACATGCCTACCAAGTTCGTTTTTTAAATGCCAATCCCAATCCCCAGATTGTTCCAGATAAGGCTTTACCTACTTATAATAATTATTTCCTAGGAAATGATTCAACAAAATGGGCAACACAGGTTAAAATATATCAAGGTGTTACATTTAAAAATGTATATCCCAATATTGATATCAGATATTACACGGCATCTGGTAAGCTAAAGTATGATGTTATTGTTCATCCGGGTGGAGATATTAATAATGTAGCCCTGTATTTTGATGGAGTTGATGGATTGAAAACAAAAGAAGGTAAGCTGAGTATCAAGACTTCTGTAATTGAGGTACAAGAAGAATCACCTTATACTTATCAATTACTTCGCAATACTAAAAATGAAATCCCTTGTAATTTTGAAGTGCGAGGAAATATTGTACGATTCAAGCTGAATGGTACTTATAATAAAGATGCCATGTTGGTCGTAGATCCATCCATTGTTTTCTATGGATATACGGGTAGTACTGCCGATAATTGGGGTTTTACTGCTACTTATGATGGACAAGGAAATTTTTATGGAGGTGGAATTGTGTTCAGAAGCGGACAATTTCCTACGAATAATGGGGCTTTTCAAACTAGTTTTCGTGGTGGTGTTTCGGAGGGACTAATTACAGGTACCGATATTGGGATTATTAAGTTTGATGCCTCAGGTGTAAACCGTATCTACGCAACTTATTTGGGCGGCTCAGGTAATGAGCAACCCCATAGTTTAGTAACTGATGCGGCAGGTAATTTGTTTATAGCAGGAAGAACATCATCAGGTTTAAGTTATCCTGTACGCGGGGTAGGGTTGTATGGTACCGGTGGGGGATTATTTGATATCATCATATCAAAATTGAGTGCCAATGGTGCTACACTATTAAGTTCAGTCAGAATTGGGGGATCCGGTAATGATGGTGTGAATATACAGGCAAATTATGCCGGAGACTTAATACCTATTAGTATCAGGAGAAATTATGGTGATGATGCTAGAAGTGAAATTATTTTAGATAGAGGAGGTAATCCAATTCTTGCCTCATCAACCCAGTCCACCAATTTCCCGGTTACTCCCGGCGTATTTCAATCACAACCTGCACAAGCTGTTAACAATCGTTATCAAGACGGAGTAGTAATGAAACTAACACCTGATTTGAATACGATGCTCTTCAGCTCTTATTTAGGAGGCGATGGGGATGATGCTGCTTTTGTACTAGCAACGCATCCTCAGAATGGTAATATATATGTGGCAGGAGCTACAGCCAGCAATAATTTCCCGGGTAACAAAACAGGTGTTCGATTTCCGAATAGTCAAGGGAATATTGATGGGTATGTTGCTGTTATTAATCCGGATGGCTCACAATTAATACGAAGCAGTTATTTCGGAACTACAGGAATTGATTTAATCTATGGTATTCAGTTTGACCGTAATGGATTCCCTTATATAATGGGTACTACCACTGTTGCATGGCCTGTCATCAATGCACCTGTAAATGCCAATGCAAGTCAAACAACCGGAAAACAGTTTATTGCCAAACTTCAATCAGATTTATCCAATTTTGTTTATTCCACCAATTTTGGGACAAACGGAGCCAGCATACCAAATATATCACCCACTGCTTTTTTAGTGGATAGATGTGAAAATGTATATGTATCAGGTTGGGGAGGGGATTTGGGTTATCCAAGTGCCGGTACGCGTGGATTAATTACAACCCCTGATGCTATCAAAACGCAAACAGATGGGGCTGATCTTTATTTTTATGTGATTGAAAGAGACGCTCAACGAATTTTATTTGGTTCCTTTTTTGGTGCTACTGCATCAACACCCAGTGGAGGACCTTCTCCAGACCATGTAGATGGCGGGACTAGCCGATTTGATGCCAACGGTACCATCTATCAATCTATTTGTTCTTGCAAAGGCACTAATGATGGTTCAACGCCAACCGGTTATTTGATAGGTACGGCCGGTGTTTGGTAACCTACCAATCCCACGAAGGCATCCTCAGTAGGCAGTTGTAACTTAATGTCCATTAAGATGGCTTTCAATCTTGCAGTAGGTGTCG
>JACVCQ010000191.1 GCA_016741945.1 Chitinophagaceae bacterium | reverse complement strand
CTGTTGTATATACCCATGAAGAGTAGCATTAAAATCATCCTGCTGTAACAAGGATTCTAATGTGAGATGCATTCTGTATCTCCAATAATGTTTTGGGTCTGCCGGAATATTGATACGCTCACTATGAGGATCTTCCTTACGAAGTGCTGCATCCATTCCCATCAGGTCTTGTAATTGGAAAACAGTCCACATGGATGGAGAATACAAATGTTGTATCAGAATTGCAGTATTGATCCAGGCTTCACAGTAATATGGGGCTTCACCCAATTGTCCAAGCTCATGATTATAAAACTGTTGAATCCTTTCTTTATCTTCTTCCCACCAACCTCTAATTGTACTCATATCGTGAGTAGAAGGTGTTACTACACTGAGATAGGGTGCATCTGCAGGATGAAAAAAACTGCGTTTGGGATCTTTAGGCATGCGTTGAATCTCTAAACTTAAGAGTCCCAACTGTCTCATACCATCCGGAACACAGGCAGGCACAAATCCCAAGTCTTCTCCGCATACCAACATATTGGTTACTCTTTTCAACGCTGGTAATTTTTTCATGGCTTCTTTCATCCAGAAATCATCTTGTCGACGGAAGAAATAATCAACATAGAGATCTTTTAGTTGCTGCTGTGTATGTTGATCAAGATAACGGAAAGAAGAAGTGCTTTCCATATTAAACCTGAAATGGAAATGCTGCAAATCACCTTCGCTGTCTTCAAAGAGAAGTACATTACTGATTAGGTTATACAATCCCTTTTTTACTTTCTCATGCTGCTCATCTTTTTCGAGCGTATGGAAGTATTGCTCTACTTGACGTTGCGTAGCAAATTCGGGTTTCAAAGTGTATTGACCATAACCATCGGTCTGTAGGAATTCTTTTTTCACCAATTCATTATCGTATCCGAATAATTCCCACAATACATTTTCATGAATAAAGGGCTGGGTAAATCGGTGATGGTCAAAAGAAATACCCCTTGATTGAAATTCATTAATGTGAACAGGAATGGCGGGAACAAAGCGACCTAAAATTCCTTCTACTGCATGCATTGGAATACTCCATATTCTAAAAAATCCTAGGATATGGTCTATACGGAAAGCATCAAAATAATAACTCATCTGCTCAAAACGCTGTTTCCACCAGGAAAAGCCATCAGCCTGCATTCTTTCCCAATTATAAGTAGGGAAACCCCAGTTCTGTCCTGCAACAGCAAAATCATCAGGAGGTGCTCCTGCTTGCGCATCCATATGATAGAGTTCCGGATGCTGCCATGCATCAGCACCATGTCTGTAAACACCAATGGCAATATCTCCTTTTACAATGATACCTTTTGAATGAGCATATGTAGTAGCTTCTTTCAATTGTAGGTGTAGCTGATATTGGATAAAATAATGCAGTGCAATTTCCTTATAAGCAGCAGAATTAGCTGCCGCCAATTTTTCAATCTCAGACTCGTCATAATGTCTGAATGCAGGCCATTGATTGAAATCAACAGTTCCATATTGGTCTCTCAAATAACAAAATACAGCATAGGATTGAAGCCAATGTTTATTATCATTGAAATATTGTTTGAAGTCAGGGGATGATAATACTACATCTCCTTGTACTTCATATATTTTTGAGATCAGTTTTGTTTTGAACTGAATCACTTCTTGATAATCTACCACATCTAATGCATTCAGCTTAGTCTTTTCTACTGCAATTTGTTTTTGAAGTTTGCGATCATCTTTCACCAATGTATCCAAATGCATATAGAGCGGATGTAATGCAAATGCAGATATGGCGGCATAAGGATATGAATCCGTCCAGCTATGTGTAGCCGTGGTATCATTGATGGGAAGAATCTGGATCATTTTCAATCCTGTTTTGACAGCCCAATCCACCATATATTTCAGGTCATTGAACTCTCCTACTCCCAATCCATGTTCAGTTCTCAAACTAAATACCGGAATGGCTACCCCTGCACCTTTCCAGGTGTTATTGGGTAACACAACAAAGCCATCATGGATGATGTTAAGTTTATCTTTCACAACACCATCATACAATACACGGTTGTTGCCATCTTCGTAGCGTACAAATTTTTGCTGATCCAGATTATATATACCGTACTTATAGGCGATAGGAAATGATTCTTTAGTAAGATTTAATTGAATTTGAAAAAAATCTTCACCTTCCTTTCTTGCCAGGAGCAATGGTTTTTCAGTATTCCAATTCCCGAGTAACTGACTACTTCCCAAAAGGCAAACTGTTTCTCCTTTTTTGAGTAAAGGCGCTTTAACTTTTAAGTGATGTGTAATGGTACGGGGAGCTGTAACCTTAACAGGTGTATAGGCTTTTGCTAGTAAAACTTTTGTAAATGGTTCAGTATAAAATGCATTCTCGAAATAGCCGGCAAAATTCCATGCATCGGTAACATGTATTTCTTTCGCTTTGATAGTATGAAAAACCAATTGCTTATCATTTCCCCAATCAAAGCTCAATGTACCATCTGTATTGCGCAAAATATATTGATAAACAATAACCCCATCATTCACTATTCCATCTTTAAAATCAACTGTAATAGACCAATACTCTTCATTAAAGTATCGTAATGGCAGCGCTTTGCTGGGATCATTATCTCCTAATAATGGATGGTTACCCGTAATGAAAAGATCTTGTCCAAATAGGGTATGAAACTTGAGCTGAAAAGTAATTTTTTTCCCTTTTACAGGATCGGATTTCTTGACTGCCCTCTTATTCTTTTGGTTGGGTTCAGCGGATACAGTTGTCAATTCATTCTTTTTCACTGAACGTTTTCCGGCTGTTTTCTGCTGAATATGCTGGGAGTCAGCATGGGGTAATGACATAGTTTTCCCTTTGGCTGAAGCAATCATTTTTTTCATCGTAGCCACTGCAAGCGATTTTTGGTATCACTAAAATAGGGATTAATGTGTAAAAAAAACACAATAACCTTTACAAAGTGTGCAAATGTAAGTAGTTATGATCGGTCTAAGATGAGGTCGGATGCTTTCTCTGCAATCATAATTGTTGCAGCATTGGTATTACCCGACACAATTGTAGGCATAATGGATGCATCCACCACCCGCAAAGCACGTATACCATGTACTTTAAGTTCATGATCTACTACAGACCATATATCATTACCCATTTTACAAGTACCTACCGGATGATATAGGGTTTCAAGACTCTTCGTAATATGCGCCTGTAAAGCCGCATCATCGGTATAATTTTTCGGAAGAGCAATATCTCCTTCTGCGTATGCATGTAATGCCTCAGTATGAGCTATTTCAATGGCTTTTTTCAATGCTACAAACAACCGATCACGATCCTTGGATTGATCAAAAATATGATGGTCAATAATTGGGGCATCTTTAGGATTTGCATTTTTTAATCCAATGGTTCCCCTGCTTTCAGGATGTAGTAGTATGGCCATAATACCAAACCCGCTTTTTCGGGGAAAAGTATTCAGGTTATACATATCTGTACTATAATCTTCTGCAATGCCGATGGGAGCAAAATGAAACTGCATATCAGGTCTGTCAGTTCCCTCGGAACTATAAAAGGCATTGGCTTCCAGCGGACTGTTACCCAATGGTCCTTTCTTGAATAAAAGGTGCTGTAACAATGCTTTTCCCATACTCAAAGGAGATAGTAGAACATTGGATGTGGGAAGGATGCTGTTCACAGATATACCTGTCCATATATGATCCTGTAAATTTTTCCCTACTCCGGGCAAAGCGTGGATGATAGTAATACCTTGCTTTCCCAATTCAACAGGATCGCCGATACCGGATAACATCAGCAAATGCGGTGATTGAATCGCTCCTGCGGAAAGAATGACTTCTTTTGAACAATTGATTCTTTCAGTACCTGTTTGTCCAACCATTACTTCAACCCCTACCGCCCTACCATTTTCTATAAGAATTGTTTTTACCTGACAATGCGTTCTGATGGTAAGATTTTTTCTTTTCATAGCAGGCTTTAAAAAAGCTGCAGCAGCACTATGTCTTTTGTTATTCTTGATCGTAAATTGAAGAAGTGATGCTCCAATTTGCCGGTCTCCATTATAATCATCATTACGAGCTATGCCGATTTCTTCGCATGCTTGAACAAAGACTTCTCCTAATGGGTGTGGTTGCATCGATTGTGTAACATTCAACAACCCTTCCCATCCATGATAGTCGCCTCCAAAATTTTCATTATGCTCTGATTTTTTAAAATAGGGTAATACCGAATCGTAATCCCATCCTGTATTTCCTAAAGAAGCCCATTCATCAAAATCGGCTCGATTGCCTCTAACATATGCCATAGCATTGGTAGAACTACTCCCCCCCAAGGTTTTTCCCCGTGGAATAAAAAGACGTCGATGATCGATATGCTTTTGTGGCTTTGTCCAAAATGCCCAATCTACTTCTGATCGGTTGAGTTTGCTATAAGCACCCGGTATATGTATCTCCATTTTTTTATCCGGTCCACCCGCTTCCAATAACAATACTTTGCATCGGATATCCTCCGATAATCGATTGGCCAACACACAACCGGCTGATCCAGCACCAATAATGATGTAATCAAATGACATGTTCTAAAAATAAACTAAAAAAAGTACGGATAGCAGACAATATAAAGAATTGATAAAAAGACCATTGGGATAGAATTTTATCTGATAGATGAAGAACTGCCCCCTATCTTTGCAAAACTAACAATTGTTCGTATGACAGATATGGCATTTAACCGTAATGAAGATTGGATGAAACTATTGCTCAGTGAAGTAGAGCAATATTTCGAAAAAATAAAGTTGGGTGGTGGAAAGAAGTCGATTGAAAAGCAAAGAGAACGAAATAAATTAACTGCGCGAGAACGCATTAGTTATTTGTGCGATCAAGATAAACCCTTTGTAGAAATTGGAGGTTTTGCCGGTTTTGACATGTATGAAGCAGAAGGCGGTTGTCCATCTGCCGGAACAGTAGCTGGAATTGGCTATGTGAGTGGTCGTCAGGCTGTGATTGTGGCTAATGATCAAACCGTAAAAGCGGGTGCTTGGTTCCCCATTACCGGGAAGAAGAATTTAAGAATGCAAGAAATTGCAATGGAGAATAAGTTACCGATCATTTATTTGGTAGATAGCGCGGGCGTATTTCTTCCCATGCAAGATGAGATATTCCCGGATAAAGAACATTTCGGACGCATTTTCAGAAACAATGCAAGAATGAGTGCCATGGGCATCACACAAATAGCCGCTGTGATGGGTGCTTGTGTAGCAGGTGGTGCTTATTTACCCATCATGAGTGATGAAACCTTAATGGTAGAAGGCAATGGCAGTATTTTTCTCGCAGGTGCTTATCTCGTGAAAGCTGCCATCGGTGAAGACATAGACAATGAAACATTGGGCGGTGCTGTTACGCATACAGAGATTAGTGGTATTGCAGATTATAAGTTTAAGACTGAACAAGACTGTCTTGATCATATCAAAAAGATCATGAACAAAGTAGGCGCACCTGGCAATCCAGGGTTTGACAGAATTCAACCAGTGGCACCGAAGAAACATCCGAAAGAATTGTACGGCATCATTCCACAAGGCAACTTGAAACCTTACGAAAGCCCGGATACAATTAAGCGACTCTTTCACCCACAACATGTTTCA
>JACVCQ010000190.1 GCA_016741945.1 Chitinophagaceae bacterium | reverse complement strand
TAGTTAATAATTTTTCGTTGTCAAAATGGAAAAATTGGTGACACGGCTGTTACTACTATCGAAGTCAAAAAGCAAAAGCCGTATGAGAATCAAAACATGCCAACTGAAAAATCAGGTAATAAGAAATTTACGCTTCCTAATCGTAATTAGAACCACACGGCTGCCCATTTCAACTACTATTTCAATGACAATCAACGTATGAATGAGATCGTTGAAAGGGCTACCGAATCGCACCGGGATGACTATACCCAACTACTATCTTTTTATGATTATGACCTTGAAACCACAGCTCAGGATCAAATTGATACGGTACTTTACAAATGTACATCAGGTATTTTACTTCATGATTTGAGAAGTGATTGGGTAGATAATTTATATATGTTAATGGGTAAAGCCTATCTCTTCCGAAAAGATTTTGATTCCGCATTACATGTGTTTCAATACATCAATTATGCTTTTGCGCCAAAAGATGACGGATATGATGTACCCATAGGGAGTAATGTAAGTAATGCGGGAGGTATTTTTTCCATTTCTACCAATGAAAAAAGAAATCTCTGGAAAAAAATGACCACCACCCTTCCCAGTAGGAATGAAAGTTTTCTTTGGATGGTTAGAACTTATATTGAACAAGATAAAATAGCAGAAGCATCAGGATTAGTAGCCTTACTCAGAAGTGATGCGTTATTTCCGGCTCGTTTGCAACCTGAATTGGATGAGAACAGTGCTTACTTATTCTATAAACTTAATGCCTACGACAGTGCTGCATTTTATTTGACTCGCTCTTTGAAAAAAGGAAATAATCAATTGAATAAGGCAAGGACTTATTATTTAGCTGCACAACTATATGAAAAAGCCAATAAAAATGCTGATGCTATCAAAAATTTCAATGAAGCCATTCGAAATGCACAGGATCCATTCATGGAAGTGTATGCCAGATTAAATATAGCAGCGTTGGCTACCGGCGAAAAAGATAATGCCCTTCAAGAGAACTTGAATGAGTTATTAAAAATGGCAAAAAAAGATAAGTATGATGTATATCGTGATATCATTTATTATGCAGCTGCCAAACTGGAATTGAGTAGAAAAGCTTATCCGGCTGCACAACAGTGGTTATTAAAAAGTGTTGCCTATAGTAGCGATAATCCGATTCAGAAACAAAAGAGCTTTTTATTATTGGGTGATTTGAATTATGACCGGAAATTATACAGCCAATCTTTTCGTTTTTATGATAGTGTAGAAATCCAACTGTTACCTGATGATGAAAAATTGAGGATAGAAACACGTAAACCTGCTCTACAACTCATTAGTATTAATGAAGAAAATATTTTTCGGGAAGATAGTGTACGAAAAATTGCAGCCTTACCTGAAAATGCCAGAACAGATTTTCTCAAAAAGCTACTCAGACAAATCAGAAAAGAAAGAGGTATCAAAGAAACAGAGGAGTCTTCTTTCGGAACTGATCTGGCTGTTGATTCAAAAAATAGCGGTGATTTATTTGGCAATAACAATACAGATTTCTATTTTCTGAATAGCAACCTTAAAAGTAGGGGGTTCAGTGAGTTTAATAAAAGATGGGGTAATAGACCTAATGTAGACAATTGGAGAAGACAATCTGCCCTTGATAAAGTTATCAATGCTCAACAAACTCAGGCTACAATATCACAGGATGGAAAAGTGGATCCTAAAAAAGAAGAACTGAGTTTAGAGTCTTTAAAGAATGCCATTCCACTGACGCAGGAGCAGATAGATTTATCTAATACAATTATTATTCGTGCTTTATTGGATAATGGTAAGATTTTTCAACAGGAATTGGATGATCATGCTTCAGCCATTGCTGTATATGAAGAATTATTGAGAAGATTTCCTCAATCGGCCGAGGCTGAAGAAACCATTTTTTTATTGATGCAATGTTACCGTAAAACTGATAACCAGAAGGCAGCAGACTCATTGTCTCAAGTATTCAATCGTCAATACGCTGATAGTAAGTTTTTGTATGGGAACACAGGTAATCAACCACAACAAGACCCAATTGAAAAATTATATACTCATATTTATAATCTCTTTATTGAAGGTAAATTTGATGCTGCTATTCAATCTAAAAAACAGGCTGAACAAAGCCTGAACAATTCAACATGGACTCCTCAACTATTGTATATTGAATCCATTTATTATGTAAAAGAGCGTAGTGATAGTATTGCCATTCTTCGCTTGCAGCAATTGATCAATAATTTCCCTGCTTCGCCACTATCCGAAAAAGCCAATACGATGATTGATGTGATTAAAAGAAGATCCGAAATTGAAAGTTATTTATCAGATTTAAATATTGAAAGACCTGTAGAAACAGTTACACGCTCTGTTGATCTAACCGGACCTGCTAATGTAGTCACAAGCACTACTCCGCGAAAAGACAGTTTGGTAACAATACCTTCCTTTAAAGACCTGAAACAACCACCGGGAGTAAATATTACCAATGCAATTATATCTCCTGTTCAATCTGTTGAACTGGATTACGAATTTGTAGCTACCGATACCCAATATGCAGTAGTGGTACTTAATAAAGTAGATGGTATGTTTGTAGGGGAAGCCAGAAATGCATTCAATAGATTTAATCAAGAGAGATATTATAATCGCAGACTGGGTATTTCCACCCAAGCCATAGCTCCTGAAATTCAGTATTTATTGATAGGTCCATTCAAAGATGCCAGTGAAGCCGTAAATTATACGGATGTAGTGAAGCCATTAGCAGCTAATCGTATCCTACCTTGGTTGAGTACCGATAAATATGGGTTTATCATCATCAGTCCAGCCAATTTGAGGATTCTTCAAACCAAAAAAGATGCAGGAGCTTATCGTGCATTCCTACAAAAAATATTACCCGATAAATTTTAACGACCCTGAAGAGGAGCTTCACCAACTCTTCTTTAGCTTTACGACCTGTTATTAGTCACCATTTATTACTGATTATGTCAAAATCTGTTCGCATTTTCTGGCGCATTTTTTTCTGGACACTGGGTGGAGGCATTGTATTTCTGCTAATGATCAACTTTGGTCTATTAGGAAGGATGCCTTCGATCAATGATATTGAAAATCCAACTGCTTCTTTAGCCAGTCAAGTGTACGCACAAGATGGTACGTTGATGGGGAAATATTATCTCGAAGATCGTATCAATGTTCAATACAAAGATATTAGTAAGCATGTGGTGAATGCATTGGTTGCTACAGAAGATGAACGATTTTATGATCATAGTGGTATTGACCCGCGTTCATTGGGAAGGGCATTGATTTTTTTAGGAAGAGAAGGCGGTGCCAGTACCATTACGATGCAAACTGCTAAAAACTTGTTTACGGATAATTGGGGTACACGAAATATTTTTCTTCGTATTATTCAGAAAATAAAAGAATCGGTGATCGCCGTAAAACTGGAACGCAATTTCACAAAGGAAGAAATCATTACCATTTATTTGAATACTGTTGCATTCGGGGATAATGTTTTTGGTATTCGTAATGCCGCAAAAACATTCTTTCAAAAGGAGCCTGATAGATTAAATATCGAAGAGTCGGCTGTTTTGATTGGTATGCTGAAAGGTGCTACAATCTATAATCCTAGACGAAACCCGAAACTAGCATTGGATAGAAGAAATACAGTAATCAACCAAATGGTACGTAATACATACCTGACTGAATCAGAAGCTGCTATTTTAAAAAGAAAACCGATTGAACTGAACTATAAAAAACTAGATGAAACAGCGGGACTTGGTCCATATTTCCGCATGATATTGGGAGAAGAAATGAAGAAATGGTGTAAGGAAAACAAGAAAAGTAATGGAGATAATTATAATCTGTATCGCGACGGCTTAAAAATTTATACTACCATTAATCCCAGAATGCAACAATATGCAGAAGAAGCAGTTGCCAAGCATATGAATTATATGCAGAAACTTTTCAATACACAGGCCAATATCAAAAATGGAAGTATATGGAAAGGTTATGAGAATGTATTGGAAACAGCCATGAAACAGAGCGATCGTTGGAGAAATTTGGATAGAGAGGGTTTAAGTGAGGAGGAGATCAAAAAAACATTTTTTGAAAAAACACCTATGCGTGTGTTTGCTTACAATAGCAATCGAGAGACAGATACTACCATGACTCCATACGATTCAATCCGTTACCACAGACAAATGTTACAAGCGGGCTTTATGGTAATGGATCCATTAACCGGTGAGATTAAGGCTTGGGTTGGAGGTATCGGATTTAAGTCATTCAAGTATGACCACGTGAATTTCAATACTAAACGTCAGGTTGGTTCTACTATGAAGCCTTTATTGTATAGTTTAGCGATTGAAGAAGCCGGATTTACACCCAATACTACCGTATACGATGAACAACAAAGTTTTGGTCAATATGGATTGGTTCCTGCAACCAGTAGATCATGTAAGGGTGGCGCTATGCCAATGGCTTCTGCACTTGCATTCTCCAGAAACTGTGCATCGGCTTATATCATGAAACAATTAGATGGTGAAGGCAATAATGGTGCGAAGAGACTGGTTGATTTTCTGGAGCGTTGTGATTTCAAAACCAAAATTGAACCCTACCCTTCCATTGCATTGGGTTCTTGTGAAATTTCATTATTTGAAATGATGCAAGGTTTTAGTATGTTTCCAGGTAGAGGTTTTAATGTAAAACCTATGTACATTACAAGAATTGAAGATAGAAATGGAAATGTACTTGCAACGTTTACCCCTAAAAGAAAAGAAGTCATTAGTGAAGTAACTGCTTATTCTGTAGTAAAGATGATGCAAGGAACTGTTCAGGTGGGAACAGGCCGTGGTATCTGGGGTTACGGTATGCCGGGGGTTGAGAATGCAGGCAAGACAGGTACTACTAATGAAAACAGTGATGGTTGGTTCATGGGTTATACTCCTCAACTGATGGGAGGTGCATGGGTAGGTGCTGATGACCGTTTCATACATTTTAATAAAGAGAGCGCAAATGGACAAGGTGGTAGGGCTGCAATGCCCATATGGGCTTATTTCTTTGCAAAAGCAGCAGCTGATCCCAATTGTGGCATTGACAAGAGCGCTAGTTTTGTAAAGCCGGATGTAATGAGCAACGATATCGTCATTGATTATCTCAATGATTCTACCCCAATATTGGGTGGAGAAGGTGAAGATGTTGGAACAGGAACTTCCGAGGATTATGAGATCCCACAAAACATCAAACTAGAAGATATTGGTGCAGAATCAGACATCAAACCTGCGGCCCCTAAAACACAGGAGAAAAAGGATACAAAAGGAAATACCCCACCCCCACCGGCAGAGAAACCAAAAGCTGTTCTGCCAAAAAAACCAGGCGGTGGAAAATAGTTAAAAGAGACCCGATATGAATTCATTGAAAGTAATTGCCTTTGATGCTGATGATACTTTGTGGGTGAACGAACCCTATTTCAGAGAAACTGAAGATCGTTTTTGCGAACTATTAGAAGATTACTTACCCCATCATTCAGTAGCACGTGAACTACTACATACAGAAATCAAGAATATCAGTTTGTATGGTTATGTTGTGAAAGGATTTATGTTGAGCATGATGGAAACAGCATTGTAAGGTTCCAATAAAAAAGAACCGGTTGAAAACATTTAA
>JACVCQ010000189.1 GCA_016741945.1 Chitinophagaceae bacterium | reverse complement strand
TTGAGGATACCAAATAGTTTGAGGACGCGGGAAGCAAAAAATTCACCAGGGCTTAAGCTTTGGAAGGTGTAGAACATGCCAATACCGATGGTTGCAGTCTCATGGATCATAAAGAAGAGTTCTCCAGATGGGATAGTGCTTTTGCGGAAAAAGGATGGCTCTCAATTTTTCTTGGCAATCATGATCAGGCCAGAATGGTCAGCAGGTTTGGGAATGATGATCCGGCATATCGTTCAGCATCTACATCTATGCTCAATACCTTTATCATGACCATGCGAGGAACGCCTTATATCTACAATGGTGATGAGTTAGGTATGACCAATGCCGGATTTACAAGTATTGATGAATTCAGAGATGTGCAAACCCTGAATGAATACAAACGCTTACAATTGACAAAGGGTGATCTGGCTGCTTATCTTAAAAAAATACAAGCATCCAGCAGAGACAATGGAAGAACCCCTTTTCAGTGGGATAACAGTAAAAATGCAGGATTTACAACAGGGACACCTTGGATCAAAGTGAATGCAAATCATGTCGATATTAATGTTGCTCTACAAGAAAAAGATCCCAATAGTTGCTTGAACTACTTTAAAAAACTGGTTCAATTGCGAAAAGATCATATCGCTTCATTGGTGTATGGAAAATATACTTTGGTAGATAAAAATAATCCTGATGTATATGCTTACACAAGAGAGAGTGATGGGGACAAGTTACTGATTGTACTGAATTTTTCTAAAGAAATAAAATCACTAAATCCAAGAGTAGACATGCGAAAAGCACAACTACTTTTATCAAATCTCAGCACTAATCCAGTTATTACTAACGAAACTATCAACCTCGCCCCATATCAGGCTGTGATTTATAAATTATAATGTTTATGAAAAGCGTTGTTTACAGATTGAAAATGAGTATACTAATTTCTGTTTTGCTGGCAGGTTGTGTCAATCAGCAAGAGCATGTAACTGAAAGTAGCCAAGTTGTTGAAGAAGATCCAGGAGATGTCATCTATACCAACTCTACTATCATTATTCAGCCTACTCAAGTACAGTTGGATAGCCTGCAACAAACGTTAAAAAAATCTGATACTCAAATTAGACAGGATGACTATGTATTTTATGCAAATGCAATGACCGGATTCTTTACCGATAAAAATGTGGTTAATTATCACTTCTCAGGATTCAAGTCGCTACATTATAAAAATGCTGCAGGTAAAATCATGACCTATGAACTTCAAAATAATGGAGAGTTATGGCAATTGTATTTCTATTCGCCTGAAAAAGGATTTTACCTGGCTAATTTTTCAAACTACGAATCCGAGTTTAAAAAATTCTTTAATCAATAAAAAAGGATGACCCTCATCAATCTAGGGATGAGGGTCAATGCTATATAATAGGATATATTGTATAAGGGGGCTCAATGTTTATGACTCCATCATCTCATGCAAATACTGCTTGCTCTCTTCTTTGAATGCTTTTCTGGGTTGTAAACCCAATAATTGAAACATTTGATTGTCTTCATCAAACGATGGGTTAGGAGTAGTCAATAATTTATCTCCGGCAAAAATCGAATTAGCTCCGGCCATAAAACAAAGTGCCTGATCTGAAACACTCATCTCTGTTCTGCCGGCACTTAAACGAACCATGGTCTTTGGCATCAATATCCTCGCTGTGGCAATCATGCGTACCATATCCCATATATCTACTTTGGAATTATGTTCCAAAGGAGTTCCCGGAATGGCTACCAATGAGTTGATAGGTACACTTTCAGGATGCTCAGGCATGGTTGCTAAAGTATGCAGCATACCTATTCTGTCTTCATGGGTTTCTCCCAATCCAATGATACCCCCACAACAAACAGTAACACCAGCTTTACGAACATTTTCCAAAGTTTCTAATCTATCTTCATAAGTACGGGTAGTGATGATTTCACCATAATGTTCTTTACTGGTATCTAAGTTGTGATTATAAGCATATAACCCTGCATCTGCCAATTTTTTGGCTTGTTCTTCCGTTAGCATACCCAGTGTACAACATACTTCCATGCCCATTTCGTTCACCCCTTTCACCATATCTAGTACACGATCAAAATCACGATTATCTCTTACTTCACGCCATGCAGCACCCATACAAAAACGCGTAGAACCTGCTTCTTTTGCTTTCTGTGCATACGCCAAAACCTCATCTTTTTTCATGAGTGCCTGAACATCAATACCTGTATTATAACGGGCGGCTTGTGGACAATAAGCGCAGTCTTCACTACAGCCCCCTGTTTTAATACTCAATAGTGTACATACCTGTACTTCTGCAGTATCATTATACTTTCTATGTAATTCCGCTGCACGGAATACCAATTCGAGCAAGGGCATATTGTAGATATCGTAAATTTCTTCTTTGGTCCAGTTATGACGGATGTCGGTTGACATAGACTCTAATTTTATAGTGCAAATATAAAGGAACAAGCAACAACAGAATATCTTTTAGTATTACAATCTCTGTGTAACTCCATGCCATACTTTGTGTAACTCAGTGGTTTATTTGTTAGCATTTTTAACCACGGAGTGTCGCAGAGTTTGGCGTAGAGTTTCACGGAGATTGATAAAAGAGAACAAGAAACCATTTACTTGTTCATTCCCTGTTTCTTATTTCTTATTCTTTATTCCTCTGTTTTTTTATGTTGAATATAATTCCTCCACTTTTCAATGACTTTCTGCATGTCCTCCGGTAGTGGGGCTTCAAAATGCATGGGTTGTTTGGTCACGGGGTGAACAAATCCGAGTGTCTGAGCATGCAAAGCACAGCGTGGACAAATATCAAAACAGTTATCTACAAATTGTTTGTATTTGGTATAGATAGTGCCCTTCAAAATTTTATCACCTCCATACTCCCAGTCATTAAAGAGCGTATGTCCGATATGTTTCATGTGCACACGGATTTGATGTGTGCGTCCGGTTTCTAGTACACATTCTACCAATGACACATAATTGAATCGTTCCAGCACTTTGTAATGTGTGATAGCATGTTTGCCAATTTCTCCTTCCGGATAGGCATCAAACATTTTACGATGCTGACGATGCCTTGCAATATGTGCTTCAATGGTACCACTGTCTTCTTGTACATCGCCCCAGACCAGTGCTACATATTTTCGGTTGACGGTATGATTAAAGAATTGTTTAGCCAAGTGTGCAGCCGCATCACCTGTTTTTGCTAGTACAATGAGTCCAGTAGTGTTCTTGTCAATGCGATGTACCAATCCAAAACGAGGTAATGATTCTTCGTCTAGATTCGGATTTTGTTGTAGGAAATGATAAGCAACACCATTCAACATCGTTCCCGTAAAATTGCCGATGCCAGGGTGTACCACCATGTTCGCTGGTTTATTGAGTACCATTACAGCATCATCCTCATACACAATATTCAAGGGAATATTTTCAGGTTTCAGTTCAGTATGTTCAGGATTGATCAGGCTCATCAACACAATCTCATCGCCCGGCTTGATCTTATAATTGCTTTTAACAACTTGTCCATTTACGGTTAAAAACCCTGCATCAATACCTTTTTGTACTTTGTTGCGAGTAGCTCCTTCAATACGTCCTTGTACCCATTTGTCAATGCGTAAAGGTTCCTGACCTTTATCTACTTTAAAAGTCTTTCGTTCATAAAGTTCCTCATTGCCCTCTTCGGGCTGTAGATCCAATTCGTCCTGCATGCTGCAAAAATAGCAGAAACCATCCAAGCGTATTAAAATGAAGGGATATCCAGTTTCAATACTACTTTTGTAACATGCAGTCAGTACTATTCAAGGACTTAGGATTCAGATCTTATCAATCTGTTTGGGATGAGCAGGAAGCCATGCTGAAAGAGAAGGTAGACATGAAGTCGGCTACGAGAATAATGGATCATGTTGGTCAGGCGACCAACATGGGCAACGATACCGTCATGGTTGGTCACCAGACCAATCATACAATGAATAGCGCCATAGTTGGTCGCCTGACCAACCATACAATATCCCATCATCTTTTATTGGTAGAACATCCACCGGTATACACGCTTGGTAAAAGCGGAAAAACCGAACATATTTTGATTTCTGAACAGGAAATGAAGGAGAAAGGCATTGATTATTTTCATATCAATCGTGGTGGTGATATTACTTTTCATGGTCCCGGACAAATTGTAGGGTATCCGATTCTAGACTTAGAGCAATTTAAAACAGATTTGGGGTGGTATTTACGAAGTCTGGAAGAAGTAATGATCCGTACATTGGCGCACTATGGATTAAAAGGTGATAGAAGCAACGGCGAAACAGGTGTTTGGTTAGATCCGGATATTCCCGGAAAAGAAAGAAAAATTTGCGCCATGGGCATAAAATGTAGCCGATGGATCACTATGCATGGTTTTGCCTTCAATGTGAATACAGATCTCACCTATTTTGATCATATCGTACCTTGTGGAATTGTAGGAAAGCAAGTGACTTCGCTGCAAAAAGAACTGGGTCATGTTGTTCCTTTTGAGGAGGTAAAAACATTGGTACGAAAGAATTTTGAACAGGTATTTGAGGTGTTGCTAATAGACAATTAATCCTTTTGTAAAAAGAATTTATTTTTTTCGATCAACTCGTTGTTTTTATAGAGTTCAAAATCATACCAGCCACTTTTTTTGAAATTGGCTTTATCCAAGATCAACGCATGTTCTTTTAATTTATTCACCCTAAACAATTCTTTTCCTTCATTATCAAAAAAGATAATACGGTATAACTGATGATCTTTTTCCGGCACAGATATATTCAAATACCCTGCTGTATTTGTATAAATGTAAGGAGATGGTTTCCAAACTTGCTTGGGAATAAAGCGGTGTAATTCTGCTCTAAAGGTTGTGATTTGATAAATAGTATCTTTCGTATTATTATTTACTGAATCCTTAAAACGTTTGTAGAATGGAAGTTCTATCTGAACCAATAATGTGTCTTTTACAAAAATACTGACATACTCTTTTGGTTTTGGGATGAATGGTTTCCAGTTAATCTCTCCCGGTTTGATAACAGAAAGTGAATCTTGGGTAAGCTTGATCAATGAATCTCGGAAACCTTTGTAAGCAGTAACCGATAATTGAAATGCGGGTTCCCCTCTCTTATAAATTCGGATATACTTTTCTGTAACAGTGTTAGCGGCACTATCTTTTTTTATTTCTGTTTTAGGCAAATCGATACGGGCATGAATATCATCCGGGGGAGTATTTGTATGTTTTTCATTAGGCTCTTGTTCGGGCGATTTGATCTCAGTAAAAAAATATGTGCCACCTTTCAAAACATA
Organism: Chitinophagaceae bacterium; assembly: GCA_016741945.1. Taxonomy (GTDB): domain Bacteria; phylum Bacteroidota; class Bacteroidia; order Chitinophagales; family Chitinophagaceae; genus Sediminibacterium. The sequence goes on along the minus strand of JACVCQ010000189.1, from coordinate 337 downwards.
AAATATGCGGTAATAAATACGAGGGCTAATGGGGAGCTTTTGATCAATAAATCCATTGGCAGGAAGCTCAGGTGATTGAGCTGAAAAAATGGTACGAAAGTTAATACTGTCTGTTGATCGTTGAACGGCCAACTGATTGCAGGAAGGATATGGGTTGATCCAACTGATACCTATTTTACCTTTTCCCAAGTCTTTTACTGTAAAGCCCGGTAATGCTCTTTGTGATAAAGTTTGGGTACTAATAAACGCCAATACAAAGACCAGTAAATTCCTTTGGTTCATAATAGCAAATATAAAGGCAGGGTTTGATTAAAAAGGAAGGATATGAGTAGGTAAA
>JACVCQ010000188.1 GCA_016741945.1 Chitinophagaceae bacterium | reverse complement strand
TTTCAATGGTACCAAATCTTGGTTGTTTTACCACCAGTACCGGATTCCTAACCTCGCAAAAATGAGGGGTGCGAATGAAAGCGAGGTAACTGTGATGAATGCATTGACCTTTAATTTGCATTTGTTGATGCTCAGTTTTTATAAGCCAACTTCTACACGTTATAAAGTGATCATGGAATCAGGCGCTTTCCCCTCCGATCAATATGCAGTGGAGACGCTGGTGAAACATTTTGGCTTTGATCCCAATGATGCCATCATCGAGATCGCTCCGAGAGATGGTGAAAAAACATTACGTACAGAAGATATACTTGCTACCATTCAATCTACCGGTGATGCGTTAGCGATGGTTTTGTTTGGTGGCATCAACTATTACACCGGACAACTCTTCGATCTGGCAGCCATCACAAAAGCCACACATGCGGTTGGTGCTATAGCCGGATTTGATTTGGCGCATGTTGCCGGTAATGTTCCTATGCAATTGCACGATTGGAATGTTGATTTTGCCGTTTGGTGTTCTTATAAATATTTGAATGCCGGTCCGGGTGCGATTGGTGGTGTGTTTGTGCATGAAAAGCATGCCGGTAATGCAGACACCCCGAGACTCGCAGGTTGGTGGGGCAATGATGAGAAGACCCGTTTCAAAATGGAGAAAGGTTTTATTCCTAAGACCGATGCGAGTGGATGGAATATCAGTACTTCTCAGGTATTCAATACAGCAGCACTCAAAGCTTCTTTGGAATTATTTGAAAAAGCAGGCATCGAAAACTTAAGAACGAAAAGTTTGCATTTAACCGCTTATCTGGAATATTTATTACAACAATTACCGCAGTTAAATTTTGAGATCATCACACCATCCGATCCTGAACAGAGAGGTGCGCAGTTGTGTTTGTATTTCAAAGAAAGAGGAAAGGAAATACATGATAAGATGATCAGTAGCGGTATCATTGTGGATTACAGAGAGCCCGGTGTCATTCGTGTTGCTCCCGCTCCCATGTATTGCAGCTTTGAAGATGTGTATCGCTTTTATGAGATTCTGAAAAATAATTTTTGATATTCATACTGTGTGACAGTTAGATTCAATTAATTACTGACTATAATTCAATCACGTTACAAATGGAACGCAGATTATCATGATCATCATGATAATCATGATAATCCGTGTTCCATTTGAGTTTAGAATAACAGGTTGTATCTTTCAGTTATGACAAAACATTATTTCAGCTACCTCGCTTTAGGAGATTCTTATACCATTGGTGAATCGGTTCCTTTGCATGAGGGCTTCCCTTATCAAGTCGTGCAACGTTTGCGAAAAAAGGGTTTGCACTTTCATGCACCGGAAGTAGTGGCGAAGACCGGCTGGACAAGCTTCGAACTGGCAGATCATATCCTACACACGCAACTCAATGAACATTATGATTTTGTAAGTCTGTTGATTGGTGTCAACAATCAATACAGAGGTTTATCTGTAAGCGATTTCACCACCGATTTTGAATACCTGCTCAAAAAAGCAATTTATTTTGCTGGTCATAAACCCGAAAGAGTGATCGTACTTTCTATTCCCGATTGGGGTGTTACTCCTTTTGCAGCCGAAAGAGACAGCAACAAAATCAGTCAAGAGATCGATGCGTTCAATAAAGTCTGCGAAGACACCGTCAAAAAACTGGGCGGACATTTTATTGATATCACCCCCCAAACCAGATTGGCCAAAAACGATGAAAGTCTACTCGCTTCAGACAAACTTCACTACTCCGCCAAATCACACGCAGTATGGGCAGAGAAAGTAGCAAACACTATTGAGAGGAATCTTTGATTTTTTGATCCCTGTCTGCCGACAGGCAGGTGTGATTTTTTGATTTTTTCACTTTTCACCTTTCACTTTTCACTTTCTTCAATCAAGAAATCAAAGATCAAAAAATCAAACTTCATACTGGATCATTTCTCGTTTCACCGATCCGTCTTTAAAGAATTCGAAGATTGCATACGCAGGATTGAAACCTTTGAAGGCTCCGCCCCACCAGTTGCCGCTGATGGCGCCGTTGCAATAGTAATGGATACCGCGGTATTCAACCACATCTTGTAAGTGTATATGTCCGCTTAAACAACAGCGAATGTTTTGATGATTGCGGAAGAGTTCTGTTAATGCGAAAGAGTCTGTATGTAATAAGGCTCTCGAAATTTTGCGATCACCATTCTCTTCTGTTTTATCAAAAAAGAATCCGGATACAAATGATACGATGGGAATATGAGAGGCAATACAGATATGGGTATTGGGATCTGTTGTTGCAAGTTCATTTTTTAGCCATTGCATTTGTACTTCATCTACTTTGGCTATGTATCCACCATTGTTTTCATGCGCACTATCGAGGATGATGAATTTCCAGTTGTCTTTGATGAAGCTGTAATAACGACCCGGCATTTTATGTTGTTGCACAGCCCAGGTTTTATTGTACAAAGGATCTGCTTTGATCTCCGGCTCTGTCATTTGCCATCCCCATGCATCGTGGTTACCGATGCAATGATACATGGGCAACTTATTTTCTTCTGCCAATATTTTATTCCATAAAGCCCACTGTTCTTCCACTTTCGCCTTGGTAGCTTTCATAGCATCCATGATGGCATCTCCACCATTCAGAATAAAATCCACCTTAGGTTTTAATGCATTTACATGTTTAAATGCACGCTGCATCCCCTGTTCCGGTACAGTACCGGTTTTAATATGCACATCCGTCATAAAAGCAAAACGGATGGCAGCTTTGGCATTGGCAGAAGCTAACCCGGTCAAAGGCAAAGCGGAAACCGCAGCTGCGGAAAGTGCTGATTGTTGGAGAAAATTTCTTCTGTTCATGAAAAGGATTGAAAATGAAAGTTACAAAATCAATCCATGAGCAAAGAACTGAAGGTTTATCAAAATATCAATTCGGGTGTTACACTATTAAAAAACTAAATAGCCCTGATGTTCGGGATATATTGTAGCTCCAACTGTATTGTTGGTTTTACCCTTCGTCGCAATTCCCGATCTGCGATCGGAATGCTCCTCAGGGTGACGGTTTGAGGTAGGTTAATTGTGATTGCGATTGGCTTTGCCAATCGCAATCACAGTCTAATATTAATCTGTATTTGTCACCCTGAGGAGCATTCCGACTTTTAGTCGGAAATTGCGACGAAGGGCTGACTTAAATATCTGCACAATATTTTTGCTACAACGGTTCTCAACTATTGCAAATAACCAGCCATCTCCTGCTGATAACCAGCAGCCACTTTCTCCGCAGCCAAAGCAAAATCTTCACCACCATCAGCAAAAATAATCGCTCTGCTGGCGTTGACTAATAATCCGGCATCTCTATTCAATCCATATTTGGATACTTCTTCCAAACTACCGCCTTGTGCACCAACACCGGGCACGAGTAAAAAATGATCCGGGATAATTTTACGGATATCCGCCAGATCACTGGCTCTGGTGGCACCTACCACAAACATGAGATTATCAGGTGTGCCCCATTTGCAAGTGGTTTCCAATACTTGCTCATACAATTGTTTGCCATTTTGTTCCGCCAATGACAAACGCTGAAAATCAAAACTGCCGGCATTGGATGTGAGTCCGAGAACGATCGTCCATTTGTCTTTATATTCCAAAAACGGACGCACACTATCTTCTCCCATATAAGGCGCAACGGTAACAGCATCGAATGGCAGTACTTCAAAAAAGGTTTTGGCATATTGCGAGGAAGTATTACCAATATCTCCACGTTTGGCATCCGCGATGGTAAAATGTGTTTTTGGAATATGCGCCAAGGTTGCTTCCATGATCTCCCACCCTTTGATGCCTTGTGATTCATAAAAAGCAGTATTGATTTTATAAGCAACACAATGATCTTTTGTAGCATCAATAATCGCCTTATTAAACTCCAATACCCCATCCGATTTTGATTGCAAATGACGAGGTATTTTCAACGGATCCGTATCCAGTCCAACACAGAGATAAGATTTCTTGGAGTGTATTTGTGCTACTAATTCTTGGCGGGTCATGAACAAAAGTAAAAAAAGAAGAGACAAGAAACAAGACACAAGAAAGATTCAAGATACAAGAGTCAAGCAAAACTGAAAATAATACTTGTTTCTTACCCCGTATGTCTTTCTTGTCCCTTGCTTGTTGATCCTTGAGCCTTTCTTGTCCCTTGTTTCTTCATTCTTGTTTCTTGATTCACTATTTTCGCCGAAACCCTTCAGCATGGAAAAACAACCAATGTATTACGGCTCTTATCTAGGATTGGATAAAGTGTTAGACGCCCAGCATCCCGTAAGTTTTCAACCGGGTAATGAGCCTGCGCATGATGAAATGTTGTTCATTATCATTCATCAGGCTTATGAATTATGGTTCAAACAGATTTTGTTTGAATTGGATTATATCACGGGGGTTTTCAGCAAAGAAAAAATCAATGACAACTCGGAAGATATGAATCTGGTGCGTCATAGACTGCATCGAATCATTCAGATTCTGCAATTGTTAAATAAACAAGTGGAAGTATTGGACACCATGACACCACTTGATTTTCTGGAATTCAGGAACCTATTAACCCCTTCGTCCGGGTTTCAAAGCAAACAATTCAGATTGATCGAAGCGAGATTGGGATTGGAGCTGGACAATCGGCATCATAAAGATTATTATAAACGTACCAATGAAGGTGGTTTTACACAAACCGATTATCAACACATCACCGATACAGAAGAAAAACCACATTTGCTGACACTGGTCAATAATTGGTTGGAGCGTATCCCTTTTTTCAGGGAAGATTTTTGGCAAGGATATGTATCCAAAACCTCCCATGGCAAACACCACCCTTTTTGGAACGATTATCGAGCAGTATATGCTGCCGGATTAACCGAGCGTGAGAAAAATAAGATCCATGAATTTGATTGGGTCTTTTTTGAAGACAATGCAGCAGGCTTTTCTGAAGAACAAATGGCCTCTTTAAAAACCAGTTTCTCTCCCACTGCTTTACGTTCTGCATTGTTCATCATGTTGTACCGTGATTTTCCATTGTTTCAAACTTCTTATCAGGTATTGGATGCATTGATCGAGATCGATCACTTGATGAGTAATTGGCGTCACAAACACCTGATCATGGTTCGTAGAATGATTGGTATGCGTGTGGGCACCGGCAACACTTCCGGCGCAGGATACCTGGAGGGTGCATTAAATAAACATTATGTTTATCGGGATCTATCCGGCTTGTCTACCTATCTCATCGAAAGAAAAAAACTACCTGCGCTGCCGGAAGCGTTGATTCGTAATTTGGGTTTTCAGTTGTAAATAATTGCCACTGAGAACACTGAATTACAGAGAAAAATTTCAGTGGACCTTTGTGCCCTCAGTGGCGATAAATTCCTATCTTAGTCATCCCTCCCGATCGTTAAACTGTAATGCTTAACGAACAAACCCATTCAGGAATTTGTTCCTGAATTTAATTCATCATTCTTAAACCCTTGTCATGTTGCGTATCAGACAAACACTGCTCTTACTGCTTGTAACCCTGATGGTACAAGCCCAAACCGGATTAGATGCCAAATTAGGTATCGATCCCAAGGTTAAAATTGGAAAATTGAGTAATGGTCTTACTTATTATCTCCGTAAAAATGTAGAACCTAAAAATCGTGCGGAGTTAAGA
>JACVCQ010000187.1 GCA_016741945.1 Chitinophagaceae bacterium | reverse complement strand
TCCTTCAAATTAGGCAAACCCTAAAATTTCGCCTACGGTTTTCTGATTTCCTGTGATTGAATTTTAGCGATTTCACGTAAAGCGTCCGCTTGTTTCTGTATCTGTATTTCCTGTTCTTTCCGATTCGTAATATTGATAGACGCTATGACAATGCCTGTTAATTCGCTCTTTTCGTCAAACACCCCATAATAACGCCTCAGAAACCAACGAACTTCCCCATCGGGATACGTGAGTTGGTGTTCATAGGAAATGGTTTGTTTTTGCTGTTTCAATTGCAGGGCGTGGGCCAATGCCCTTTCTTTTTCTTCTTCCGGATAATAATCCGTGAGTTTTTCCCCCATCGAAAATGTTTTACCGAATAATTTTCGGGCATGGTCTTGCGCACGCCGATTGGCATACCGAATGGTAAAATCATTACTCATATAAATGAGCACATTATCGGAGCTGTTGATGATAGATTGTAAGGTTTGCTCAGACGCAGCGATCTGATCTCGCTTCATTTTCAACTCAGTGATATCTTTGGATACACCCACTACATATTCAATGACATCATCAGTATCCATGATAGGAAAAAGTTCACTCAGACTGGTGGTACCATTTTCAAAACTTTCTTCAAAACTGATATTCGATCGCAATTGAACACAATCCATGAAACGTTTGCGAATAGTATCCACAATATTGGCATGAAGCATTTCGCGGAACTCCTTACCCACCACTGATTCACGGGTAACATTGAATTTATGGAGATAGGCATCATTCACATACTCCATCCTGAACTCCTTACCCCCCGGCAACACCCGCACAATGAATACTGCATCTGTCGTGAGTTCAATCAATGACCGGAACAAGGATGGCTTCATTGCGTGTTATTGGATTTGGAAAATATAGGTGTTAAATATAGAGAAAAAGAATCAAGAATGAAGACCCAAGACACAGGGAAGACCCAAGGAAAAAGGGTCAAGTTTCAAGGTGCCTGAGTCTTGTTTCTTCGTTCTTGATTCTTCCTTGTGTCTTGTCCTCTTGAGCCTTGTCTTCTTTTCCTCACTATCTTTGCCGCTCAAAGCCTGAACCACAGGCGTTTCAAAACAGCAAGCAATGTTTAACAAAAGAACCAAGATCAAAGACCTGCTGAGTAGCGGGGTGGCCGGACAAGAAACCGTTGTGATGGGTTGGGTGCGAACTTTTCGTAACAATCAGTTTATTGCATTGAATGATGGTAGTACCAATAATAATTTACAGGTAGTAACAGAATTGGGTTTGTTAGATGATGCTACTTTGAAAAGAATCACTACCGGTGCTTCTTTGAAAGTAACGGGTACGGTGGTGCCTTCTTTGGGAAAGGGACAGTCGATCGAACTTAAAGCAACACAAGTAGAAATATTAGGCGATAGTGATGCAGAGAAATATCCGTTGCAACCCAAGAAACACAGTCTTGAATTTTTAAGAGAGATCGCACACTTGCGTTTTCGTACCAATACATTTGGTGCAGTGTTTCGCATCAGACATTCGTTGGCCTTTGCGGTGCACCAATTTTTCAATGAAAAAGGATTTGTGTATTTGCATACACCCATTATTACTGCGAGTGATGCAGAAGGTGCGGGAGAAATGTTTCGTGTAACCACACTTCCTTTTGATAACCCGCCACGAAAAGAAGACGGCAGTATTGATTTTGCAGAAGACTTTTTTGGAAAGAGTACCAACCTCACGGTGAGTGGACAATTAGAAGGCGAGTTAGGCGCGATGGCATTTAGTGAGATCTATACATTTGGTCCTACTTTCCGTGCAGAGAATTCCAACACCACCAGACACCTTGCAGAATTCTGGATGATAGAACCGGAGATGGCATTCTATGATATTGAAGACAATATGAACTTAGCAGAAGCGTTCATTCAATATTTGATTCGTTATGTGATGGAACACAATGCAGATGATCTGGCGTTTTTAGATCAGCGATTGGCAGAAGAAGAAAAACAAAAGCCACAGAACGAACGTCAGGAATTCGGATTGTTGGAGAAGTTGAAATTTGTAACGGATAATAGTTTTGAAAGAATTACTTACACAGAAGCCATTCAGATATTATTGGATTCACCTGCATACAAGAAAAAGAAATTCAAGTTTGATGTGAAGTGGGGTATAGATATGCAGAGTGAACATGAAAGGTATTTGGTAGAAAAACATTTCAAGAAACCGGTGATTGTAACGGGATATCCTGCCGCCATCAAAGCATTTTATATGCGCATGAATGATGGATGTGAACCCGGAAAAGAAACGGTAGCGGCGATGGATATTTTGGCGCCGGGTATTGGAGAAATCGTAGGTGGCTCACAAAGAGAAGAGCGTTTGGAAAAACTGGAAGTGCGTATGCAAGCCATGCATATTCCGCTGGAAGAAATGAGTTGGTATTTAGATACCCGTCGCTTCGGAACCGTACCCCATGCAGGTTTCGGTCTCGGCTTCGAACGCATGGTACAATTCGTTACCGGCATGACGAATATTCGCGATGTCATTGCGTTTGCGAGGACGCCGAAGAATTGTGAATTTTAAAGCTACGAGCTACGAGCTGCGAGCCACGAGCTTGTTTTTTTATTTGAACAGCAAAAGCTCATTTTATACATGTAAAAAGCTCATAGCTCGTGGCTCATAGCTCACAGCTCATCCAACCATTTCCCCTCTCCACACGTATATACAGCATGGAAAATGAAAAGATAGTTCAGCTGAAAGAGCGGCTGGAAGAAGTACGACCGGATCTTGTTGATCATTCTCTGTATCATAGCCTGCAAGACCTTGAACAACTTCGTCGGTTTACGGAGTATCATGTGTTTGCGGTATGGGATTTTATGAGTTTGTTGAAATCCTTGCAACAACAATTGACTTGTACTGCTGCGCCATGGGTGCCGGTAGGATCTGCCAATACGCGTTATCTCATCAATGAAATTGTATTGGGCGAAGAGAGTGATGTAGATGAAGCGGGTAATAGAACGAGTCACTTTGAGTTGTATCTCAAAGCCATGGAACAGATGGGTGCTGATACAACCGCTATTACACAACTGTTGACTTATTTACACAATGGTGTGCCGGTGCAACAGGCATTACAGCAATTACAATTGCCCAGGCCTATTTGTGATTTTGTAGGATATACATTTGAAGTGATCGAGAAAGCGCCGGTGCATGTGCAAGCGGCTGTGTTTACATTTGGTCGCGAAGACCTGATACCAGATATGTTCATGGGTTTGGTGAAAGATTTGTCTGTGCAGTATCCAGCGCAACTGGCGGTATTCAAATACTATCTCGAAAGACATATAGAAGTAGACGGCGACCATCATAGTCATCTCGCGATGGAAATGGTGAGTGAGTTGTGTGGGGAAGACGCGTTGAAATGGGAGCAAGCCACTGAAGCGGCGCTCACGAGTTTAAAATATCGCAAGCGATTGTGGGATGCGGTGTACGCAACGGTCAGCTAAACCAATCCAAAGAATGGTTCATTTTCACTAAAAAAACCACCCTTCGTTGTGGATTATATGTGAAAACCCCCTATTTTTGCCCTCCTCTGCCAAAGGCTACGGCGGGCAAGCTCTCAAAAGCTTGTTTTTTTAAAATACGAAGTATTTCAGTGCGCTTTGCGCACCGAAGCTTCAGCGAAGGTGCGGTAGCTCAGTCGGTAGAGCAAAGGACTGAAAATCCTTGTGTCGCCGGTTCGATCCCGGCCCACACCACAAACGCCAACAGCATCTACTGTTGGCGTTTTTTTATAACAATGACCTCTATAATCAACCAATTCATTCCCCCTTTTTCAACGAAGGTGTTTTTTCAATGATCAATTTATCAGCCGGATTTTTAGAGAGGATACTCTTTTCATCAATCAACTGAAGTAGTGAAGAATCGTGCAATGCTTCCAATGATAAGTTCTTCAAAAAATAAGTTCTTTCTGAATGATCGGAACGATGCCATTTAATGATCTTACATTGACAACTGGCATTTTCAACTGAATTGATGATCTCTTCCAGTTGTCCACTATCACCTAGTTTTTGATACGCTTCTCGAATGCCAATGATGCGATTGCGACTGCCGACATCAAAATTCCAGGATGCAGAAATAGCCGATAAATACGTACCGGTACTATCTAATGACATCAAACTATGTCTGGGCGACTCCACCCTGCCATTTTGGTTCTTGATGCGAGAATGAATGGAAAGAAGACCCGGCGCTTCAAATTGTATATAACCAATATGGTTAAAACTAGCCCCATAACGAGTATACAGAAAATAGCCGTCTTTATAAATGATCTCAATAAGGTTGGCTACTACTTTGTGGTATCGGTTACTGTCTGAGATCCTTGCCTGCGGCGAGCCTGTATAGCAGATCCAAATACCCTCCAGTTTGGCTCTTTCTTCTGCCGTAACCCGGTAAGGAATCAGGTTAAAATCGGTTTTCAATGTGTACAGTTCCTTTTCCAGGGTCTGGTATTTCGAATAGAACACAAGTCCCAAACTGAATGCAACAATCAAGATCAGCAGTACAAAAATCATCAGTCGACCATAGGCTTTTTTTCTATTGGGTCTTATAGACTGTTCCGTTGCAGCCAACTTCTGCCGCAATTGGTGATTTTCTTGTAATAGCGATAAACTATCTTTTTGGGTATGTACGATATCTGCTGTTGCCACCAGAAAGCTATCTACCGGTTGGGCTTCAAAAGCTTGTCTACCCATTCCATATACATAGATATAACAAGTATCTACTAAAAATGAACGGGGGTTGGCTACAAGACCTGTTAGTGCATCTTTAATTTGTCCGCCCGTAATATCATATTTACGAAAAGGGTATTGCTGGTTTCCTGAGCTGGGGTCTGTTTCGTAGGGTTGGTGACCTAGTTTTTCAGCGGTAAATGGTAGTTGGTTGCTGATATTGCTTAAAGCGATAGCAAGGGCTTCATAGTTTTTTCGGTTGGTATTTTGCACGATTTCCTGCCCGGTTTCTTGCTGGAATTTCTCAATCGCTTTGTTGAGCAGGTAAATGATTTCTTCTTTCCCTCGTTTGAGCATTTTCTCAATTAATTAATAATCAGCAGCTTACAAGTTTCCGAAACGGAAACTTATGTTTCGGAAATTACATTCTTTTTTTGAAATGAATATAGAAGAGTTTCAGACCAACCGAAACTTTTATGACATGTTACATTTACCTCTCTTATTCATCGTAATTACAAAACTGCTGCCATGATGAAAACAATCTTTGCTCGTAAAACAGCCATGTTATTGGTTGTGGGTCTACTCTGTATGGTTCAGGCCATTGCCCAAAACAAACTTGTAAAAGGAACCATTCTTGACGAAAAGAAACTGCCGGTGGCTGGTGCTACCATTACAGTAAAGGGTACCACCCTTTCCCGCGTTTCTGATAACAACGGTACTTTCAGTATCAGTCTTCCTGCCGGTAAGGATATTTTAGTGATCAGCTTTATTGGTTATGAAAACCAAGAAGTAAATGCGGGTGATCAAGACCTACTTGTTTCGCTGAGGGTTACTACTACTTCATTGGATAATGTTGTAGTGAATGCCCTGGGTTTTGAAACCAGAAAGGATAAGCTGGGATATGCAACGAATAGAATCAGCTCAGAAGCCGTGGGCAATTCAGGCGAGGCCGGATTGATGCAGGCACTGGCCGGGAAATCATCCGGTGTAAGGGTTTCTCGTTCTTCGGGTGATCCGGGGGGTAGTTCTCAAATTC